>NZ_JBHJUW010000020.1:0-86473 GCF_042268205.1 Streptomyces sp. NPDC056160 | reverse complement strand
CCCCCCGGCGGGGGCGCGGGGTGCCCGCCGGGGGGCGCGGGGTGCCCGTCCTTATGCCTTCCACTCCTGCCACGACATGTTCCAGCCGTTGAGGCCGTTGTCGGGCGCGACGGTCTTCTCGTGGGCGTTCTTGACCAGGACCACGTCGCCGATCACCGAGTGGTTGAAGAACCAGGCGGCCGGCGTGGAGCTGTCGTAGCCGCCGCGCACGTCGCGCAGGCCGATGCAGCCGTGGCTGGCGTTGTAGTTGCCGAAGGCGTCGCCGCCCCAGTAGTTGCCGTGGGCGAAGGTGCCGGAGGTGGTCAGGCGGATGGCGTGCGGGACGTCCTTGATGTCGTACTCGCCGCCGTAACCGACGGTCTCGCCGTTCATCCGGGTCACCGACAGCTTCTCGCTGATGACCATGCGGCCGTTCCAGGTGTCGTAGCCGGGCTTGCCGGTCGTGACCGGGAGCGTCTTGACGGTCCTGCCGTCCTGCGTGACCTTCATCGTGTGCTTCTTGGCGTCCACGACGGACACCTGGTTGCGGCCGATGGTGAAGGAGACGGTCTTGGTCTGCTTGCCGTAGACGCCCGGCCGGCCCTCCACGCCGTCGAGGCTGAGCTTGACGGTGACCTTGGTGCCGGCCTTCCAGTAGTGCTCGGGGCGGAAGTCGAGCCGGTCGTTGCCGAACCAGTGGCCCTCGACGTCGACGGCCGGCTCGGTCTTGATCTCGATGGCCTTCTCGACGGCCCGCGGGTGCGTGATGCCCCGGGTGAAGTTGACGGAGAACGGCATCCCGACACCGACGGTGGAGCCGTCCTCGGGGGTGAAGTTGCCGATGAAGGTGTTCTTCGGCGTCAGCGTGGTGAAACTGGAGTCCTGGGCCGCCTGACGGCCGTCGGAGTCCTTCGCGACCGCGTGGACCGTGTACTTGGTCGAGGCCGCCAGGTGGGTGGACGGCGTCCAGGTGGCGCCGCCGCCGGTTATCTTCCCGGCTATCTCACCGCCCTTGGCGTCCTTGACGACGACCTGCGTGAGCGTGCCCTTGCTCGCGCCCACCTTCAGCGCGCCGCTGGTGTCGACGGACTTCGAGCCGTCCTTGGGCGCGATGGTGACGACGGCCTGCGACTGCTTGCTCTCGGCCCCGGATCCCTTGCCCGTGCCCTGCCCGCTCTCCGTGCCGGAGTCGCCCCCGCCGCAGGCGCTGACCGCGAGGACCAGCGCGCCGGAGACCAGCGCCAGCATCCCCCTGGCCCCCCGCCGTCCGCGACCCGGTCCCCGTCGCCGGGCCGCCTCAACCGACGCCCCCGATATCGGCCGCATGTTCAAGTCCGTCTCCTCCCCCGGGCCGGTCTGCCCCGAGCCCCAGCGCCTACCGCGCACACCCGCGCATAGTAACCACAAGGTCAGGGGCAGGATGTCAGCCAATTGTCACTGTTCCGTCCCAAGTTCAGCAGACTCCGGACACACCCGTGGGCAGGTCCCGCGGCCCGCCGCGCGCCGCTTACGCGGGGGCCTGCGGGATCACCTGGCGGCGGCCCCGCGGCTGTCGGCCCCGTGCGACCGCGGGTCCCCGCCGCTGCCGGCCTCATGGGACCGCGGGTCCCCCGCCGCTGTCGGCCTCACTTGACCGCGCTGCCCGCCTTCCAGTCCTCCCAGCCCATGTTCCAGCCGCCCAGGCCGTTGTCCGCACGCACCGTCTTGTCCTTGCTGTGGACGATCTCGACGACGTCACCGACGAGACTGCGGTCGAAGAACCACCCCGCGGGAGTGTCGGAACCGCCCCCCTTGACGTCCTTCAGACCCACGCAGCCGTGGCTGACGTTGGTGCGGCCGAACGGGTCGGACGTCGACCAGTAGTTGCCGTGCACGAAGGTGCCGGAGCCGGTGAGCCGCATGGCGTGCGGGACGTCGGGGATGTCGTACTCGCCGCCGAAGCCGACCGTCCGGCTGTTCATGCGGGTGACCTCCAGCATCTCCATCACCACCATCTTCCCGTTGTAGGTGGTGTGTTGCGGTGCCCCGGCCGTGATGGGCACGGTGGCCAGCAGCTCGCCGTCGCGGCGCACCTCCATCGTGTGCGCGGCGGCGTCGACCAGGGAGACCTGGCTGCGACCGACGGTGAAGGAGAAGGTCTTGTGCTGGAGCCCGTAGACACCGGGAGCCGCCTGCACGTCCCGCAGGCGCAGGTCGACGGTGACCTGGGTGCCGGGGGTCCAGTAGTGCCGGGGGCGGAAGTCCAGGCGGTCCTTGCCGAACCAGTGCGGGCGGATCTCCACCGGCGGCTTCGCGGTCACCCGGACGGCGCGCTGAACGGCGGCGCGGTCGGCGATCTCCCGGCTGAACGCCAGGGAGACGATCATTCCGGTGCCCACGACAGCGCGGTTCTCCGGGGTGACGTAGCCGATGAAGCGTTCTTCGGGGACGTGGGTGGTGAAGGTGGTGCGCCGGGCCGAGCGGTGCCCGTCGCCGTCGACGGCCACGGTGTCCACCGTGTACTTGGCGGCGAGGGCGAGCCTGTCGTCGGCGGGCCGCCAGGTGCGGCCGTCGCGGGAGAGCCGGCCCGCCACCCGGGTGTCCTGTGCGTCCTGGGAGCGGACCACCTCGACCGACTCCAGGTGGCCCTCGGCGACCCGCACCCTGAGTTTCGTTCCGGGCTTCACGTCCTTGCTGCCGTCCTGCGGCGAGACGCGGACGGGGCCCGCCGCCGGCGGGGTCCCGCCGGGGGCCGCGTCCGGGGTGTCCGGGACGCCCGTGGTGCAGCCGGTGGCCCCGGCCAGTAGTCCTGCCCATGTCAGTACGGCGGCCAGCGTGGCCCCCGCGCGCCGTGCGCGCCGTTGTACGTGCCTCACGAGCTGCCCAACGACCGGCTCGCTCCCGGGAAACGTGAGTGCGAGCCGAGCGGTGGGCAGAACAGTGGGGAGGAGCATGCGCCCGGAAGCCGCGCCGGGAGGTGGCCGCGGGAGCGAACCGGAGCCGAACGAGCCGCACCAGCCGAAAAAAAGGGGCCGACCAGGTGTCCAGCGCAGCCGAGCAGGAGGCGGTGGCGGGCGGGCGCGCCACCGGGAACGGACGCACCGGGACCGACGGGCGGACCGGTACGGACGGACGCACCGGGACCGACGGGCGGACCGGTACGGACGGACGCACCGGGACCGACGGGCGGACCGGGACCGACGTGCGGGCCGGTGACGGGGCGCTGGCGTCCGGCGTCGTGACCGGTGCGCGGCGCGCCGCGCCGCCGCCCGCCGTGCCCGTGTGGCCGGGCGCGCCGACGCCGCTGGGCGCCCGCTTCCGGGTCGGGCCCGACCGGGTCGCGGGGACCAACTTCGCCCTGTGGGCGGGCGGCGCGGAGGCGGTCGACGTCTGCCTCTTCGACGAGGCCGGCCGGGAGACGCGCGCGCGTCTGGGCGAACTGACGCATGAGATCTGGCACGGGTTCGTCCCCGGTGTGCTGCCCGGCCGGCGCTACGGCTTCCGGGTGCACGGCCGCTGGGACCCGTGGACCGGCGCGCGCTGGAACCCGGCGAAGCTGCTGCTCGACCCGTACGCCCGCGCGGTGGACGGCGAGTTCGCGCTGCCCCCGGAGGTCTACGGGCACGTCCGGGACTGGCCGGAGCAGCACGTCGCCGACACCGTGCGCGACGACCGCGACTCGGCGCCCTTCGTCCCCAAGGGCGTGGTCGTCCAGGACGACGACGACTGGTCGGACGACCGCCGCCCCAAGACGCCGTGGGCGGACTCGGTCATCTACGAGCTGCACGTGCGCGGCTTCACCAAGCTGCACCCGGGCATCCCCGAAAAGCTGCGGGGCACGTACGCCGGTCTGGCCCATCCGGCGGCGATCGAGCACCTGGTGAAGCTGGGGGTGACGGCGGTGGAGCTGCTGCCGGTGCACCAGTTCGCGCACGAGGACCACCTGCTGCGCCGGGGCCTCGTCAACCACTGGGGCTACAACTCGATCGGCTACTTCGCCCCGCACGCCGCCTACGCCGCCTCGGGCACCACCGGGCAGCAGGTGGGCGAGTTCAAGCGGATGGTGCGCGCGCTGCACGCGGCCGGCATCGAGGTCATCCTCGACGTCGTCTACAACCACACCGCCGAGGCGAACGAGTACGGCCCGACGCTCTCCCTGAAGGGCATCGACAACCAGCGGCACTACCGCCTCGCGCCCGACGCCCGCCGGTACGCCGACTACACCGGCTGCGGCAACACGCTGAACGTCGTCCAGCCGCACGTGCTGCGCCTGATCACCGACTCGCTGCGCTACTGGGTGACCGAGATGGGCGTGGACGGCTTCCGTTTCGACCTGGCCGCGGCGCTGGCCCGCTCGCTGCACGACGTCGACATGCTCTCCCCCTTCCTCGCCGTGATCGCGCAGGACCCGGTGCTGCGCCGGGTGAAGCTGATCGCCGAGCCGTGGGACATCGGCTCGGGCGGCTACCAGGTGGGCGCCTTCCCGCCGCTGTGGGCGGAGTGGAACGACCGCTACCGCGACGCCGTACGGGACTTCTGGCGCCACGCGCTGCCGGACGTGCGGGAGATGGGCTACCGGCTCTCCGGCTCCAGCGACCTGTACGCCTGGGGCGGCCGGCGCCCCTACGCGTCGGTCAACTTCGTCACCGCGCACGACGGTTTCACCCTGCGCGACCTGGTGTCGTACGACCGCAAGCACAACGAGGCCAACGGCGAGGGCAACCGGGACGGCACGGACGACAACCGCTCCTGGAACTGCGGGGCGGAGGGTGAGAGCGAGGACGAGCGGATCCGGGCGCTGCGCCGCAGGCAGCTGCGCAACCTGCTGACCACGCTGCTGCTGTCCACGGGCGTGCCGATGCTGGTCGCGGGCGACGAGCTGGGCCGCACCCAGCGCGGCAACAACAACGCCTACTGCCAGGACAACGAGATCGGCTGGCTGGACTGGACCCTGCTGGACGACCCGGGCTGGAAGGCGCTGTTCGAACTGACCTCCCGGCTGATCGCGCTGCGCCACTGCCATCCCGTACTGCGCCGCCGGGCGTTCTTCTCCGGGCTCGCGGCCTCGGCGGACGGGCTGCGGGACCTGGCGTGGTTCACCCCGCGCGGCACCGAGATGACGGAGGGCGACTGGTACGCCCCCGCCGCCACGCTGGGCATGTACCTGTCCGGCAGGGACATCCCGGGCCGGGACGCGCGGGGCGCGCCGGTCCTCGACGACAGCTTCCTCGCCGTACTGCACGCCGGGGAGCGTCCGGTGGACTTCGTCCTGCCGGGCCCGCCGTGGGCGGAGCGCTACGAGGTGGTGGTGGACACGGGCCGCGAGGAGCAGCACGAGGCGCCGGGCGGGACGCGCCGGGCGGGGACGGCGATCACCGTGCCGGCGCGCACCGTCCTGCTGCTGCGCGTCACCGCCGGTTGACGGAGAAAAGTGTGAGTGGTTGACTACACCTATGAAGACGGAACGCCCCCGACAGTTGTCCACCGCCGAGGAGCGCCGCGAGACGGTCCTGAACACCGCCGTCGGCGCCTTCGCGGCCAAGGGCTACTTCGGCACCACCACGACCGAGGTGGCCAAGGCGGCGGGCATCTCCCAGGCGTACGTCTACCGGCTCTTCCCGACCAAGGAGGCCCTGTTCACCGCGGTCGTCGAGCGCTGCTTCGTCCGGGTGCGGGCGGCCCTGGAGGAAGGCGCCGCCCAGGCCACGGGCAGTTCACCGGACGCGGTCCTGTCCGCCATGGGGGATGCCTACGCCAAGCTGATCAGCGACAACGACCTGCTCCTCGTCCAACTGCACGCCCAGGCGGCGGCGGTCTCCGAGCCGGCCGTACAGGAGGTCGTGCGCACGGGTTACGCCCGCACGGTCGAGTACGTCCGGGGCGCCTCGGGCGGCGACGACCAGCAGGTCCAGCACTTCTTCGCCGTCGGCATGCTGTGCCACCTGCTGGTGTCCATCGACGCCGACTCCGTGGACGCGCCCTGGACGCGGACCCTGGCGACGGGCATCCGGCACTACTGACACCCGCCCCACCCCTCGCCCCCTTCCCCGGGCGGCCGTCGGCCTCACCACCGGCCCGACAGCCGCCCCCTCTCGGAACCATTCAGTGAGTGATAGACCACTCATTCAATGCCTTCTCTCAGTCCACTCGAATACGCCGAAACGGAGCAGCCATGCGTGTCACCGAGATCGTCCTGCCGGCCGCCGGAGAGCCCGAGACCCTGCAGACCCGGGTGCGGGACCTGCCCGGGCCGGGCCCCGGACAGGCACTGGTGCGCATCGAGGCCAGCGGCGTGACCTTCGCCGAACAGCAGATGCGGCGCGGCAAGTACTACGACATGCCCGCCTTCCCCTTCGTCCCCGGCTACGACCTCGTCGGTGTCGTCGAGGCCGTCGGCGAGCCCGTACCGGGGCAGCCGTCGCCCGCCCCGGGGCAGCGGGTCGCCGCGCTCACCAAGACCGGCGGCTGGGCCGACCACGCGCTGCTGGACACCGCCGACCTGGTGCCGGTCCCCGACGGCGTGGACCCGGCCGAGGCCGAGACGCTGGTGACCAACGGCGCCACCGCCTGGCGCATGCTGCACCGCGCCGCGCGCGTGCGGCCGGGCGACACCGTCGTCGTGCACGGTGCCAACGGCGGTGTCGGCAGTGTCCTGGTGCAGCTCGCCCGCGCCCACGGCGTACGGGTCATCGGCACCGCCTCCGCCCGCAACCAGGACGCCGTCCGCGCCATGGGCGCCCTCCCCGTCGACTACCGCTCCGACGTCCTGGCCCAGGTGCGGGCCCTCGCACCCCGGGGCGTGGCCGCCGTCTTCGACCACGTCGGCGGTCCGGGCATCAAGGACTCCTGGCGGATGCTGGCCCCGGGCGGCACCCTCGTCTCCTACGGCAGCGCCGCCACCCGCGACGAACCCGGAAACGGCAGGATCCCGGTCCTCGCGCTGGTGGGCCGGCTGCTCGTGTGGAACACCCTGCCGAACGGCCGCCGCGCCCACTTCTTCAACCTGTGGGCAGGCAGGGCCAGGCGCCCCGAGCGCTACCGCGCCCGGCTGCGCGAGGACCTCGCCCACGTCTTCGGCCTGCTCCGCGCGGGGACGCTGACGGCCAGGATCGACCGCGTCTACCCGCTCGACCAGGCCGCCGAGGCCCTGCGGTACGCCGAGTCCGGTTCCGTGGTCGGCAAGGTCGTCATCGCGCCGGGCGCTCCCGCCGTACGGTGACCCGGGCGGGCCGAGGCGGGGACGGGAGCGCAGGACACGGAGGGTCAGCCCAGGATGCCCCGGTCGTAGGCCGCCGCGACGGCCGCCGCCCGGTCCTTGACACCCAACTTGGCGTACAGGTGGGTGAGATGGGTCTTCACCGTGGCCTCGCTGATGAACAGTTCGCGGGCGATCTCCCGGTTGGAGGTGCCGCGGGCGACCAGGACCAGCACCTCCCGCTCGCGGGCCGAGAGCGGTTCGCTGCCCGGGGCGGGGGCGCGGACCGCGGAGACCAGGCGGGAGGCGACGGCCGGGGAGAGCACCGTACGGCCCTCGGCGGCGGCCCGCACCGCGGTGAACAGCTCCTCGCGCGGGGCGTCCTTGAGCAGGTAACCGGTGGCGCCCGCCTCGATCGCGGGCAGCGTGTCGGAGTCGGTGTCGTACGTCGTCAGCACGAGCACCTTCGCGCGGGCGCCGCGCCGGGTCAGCTCCCGGATCGCGTCCACGCCCGCGCCGCCCGGCATCCGCAGGTCCATGAGGACGACGTCCGGGTCGAGCGCGGCGGCCTTCTCCACCGCCTCGGCACCCCCCGACGCCTCGCCGAGCACGGTGAACCCGCACGCGGCCTCGAACATGCCCCGCAGACCGTCCCGTACGACGGGATGGTCGTCGACGATCAGCAGCGAGATGGACGGGTCATCGGTCATCACCCACCAACGGTACGCGAGCCGAGACCGCCGTACCGTGGCCGGGCTCGGACTCGACCGTCAGGGAGCCCGCGATGCGTTCGGCGCGGGCGCGCATGCCGTCCAGGCCGAATCCGCCGGCGCGGGTGCGGGCGGGCACGGCGAGCGGGTCGAAACCCCGGCCGTCGTCGCGGATGTCCAGGGAGACCACGTCGCCCATGAAGGACAGGGTGACGCCGACCCGGGAGCAGCGGGCGTGCCGGGCGGCGTTGGACAGGGCCTCCTGGGCGATGCGCAGCAGCGTCGCCGAGACCTCGTCGTGCAGCGGCTGGGCGGTGCCGGTCACGGTGAAGTCGGCCCGGTGTCCGGTGCGTTCGCCCCACTGGGCGACGATGCTCTTCAGCGCCTCCGGCAGTCCGGCGTCCGCCAGGTCCACCGGGGCGAGGTTGTGCACCGAGCGGCGGGCCTCGCCCAGGCTGTGGCGGGCCAGGTCCATGGCGCGGCCCACGTGCTCGCGGGCGCTCGCCTCGTCCGGTGCGGCGGACACCACCTGGAGCTGGGCGATGATGCCGGTCAGCCCTTGGGCGAGGGTGTCGTGGATCTCGGCGGCCAGGCGCCGGCGCTCGTCGGCGACACCGGCCTCGCGGGCCTGGACGAGGAGCTGGGCGTGCAGCGCGGCGTTCTCGTCGAGGGCCTGCTGCAACGCCCTGTTGGTGCGCTCCAGTTCGCAGATCGTGGCGGCCTGGGTGCGGGCGCGGGCCTGCTCCTGGTCGGCGTACCGGGTGAACAGGAGGACCAGGCCGGCGTTGGCGCCGAGCACCACGGCGAAGCCGAACCAGAGGACCAGGCCGTGCGGCGGCATGCCGCCGATCTCGCTGCCGGCCATGGTGACGGCGGTCAGGCACAGGCCGGGCAGCACCAGCCGGCGCGGCAGTTGCCGGGCCGCGGTGTAGTAGCCGGTGACGGCGTAGAAGGCGAAGAACGGGTTGAGCCAGGTCAGGGCGAAGCCCACGGCCCAGCGCGCGAAGTAGAAACAGGCACTCGCCCGCCCCGGCATCGGCCGTTCGCGGGCCCAGCGCGACCATCCCGCCTGGAGGACCAGCGCGACGATCACCAGGACGACGGCGACGAAGATCTCGCCCCGGCTCATGCCGACCGCGGCGGCCGAGCCCGCCGCCGTGAGCACGGCCACGACGAGCAGGGCGTAGGGCCCCCAGATGTCGAAGGAGGCCCGGGGCTGCTTCCACTCGGCGGTCGTCGTGGCTGTGGTGTCCGGCATGGCCCCAGTGTCCGGCACGGCCCCTCTCGCGGGCACGGCCCCGGCGTCGGGCATGGGGGAGGTCACTCCCAGCGGAACCAGCGGGCGGCGCCGGCGGTGAGCAGCACCGTCCACGCCACCAGCACGCCCAGGTGGTTCCAGCCCGGCCAGTGACCGGCGGCGGCCTGGCCCAGGGCCTGCGCGGCGGCGCCGAAGGGCGTGTACCCGACGATCCGGGCGAGCACGTGCGGCATGGACTGCACCGGCACCCACAGGCCCGCGCTGAACATCATCGGGAAGAGGACCGCGCTCCCGATCGCGCCGGCGATCTTCGTGGTGCGCGACAGCGCGGAGACGACCGAGCCCAGCGCGAGGGCGGCGCACACGGCCGGCAGCAGCGCGAGCGCGTAGCCGAAGGGCTGCTCGGGCAGGCGTACGCCGAAGGCGAGCCGGCCGACGGACAGGGCGAGCAGGGCCGACACCAGCGCGGCGCCCGCGAAGAGCACCATGTGCGCCGTGAGCAGGACGATCGGCCGGACCGGAGTGGCGGACATCCGGCGCAGGATGCCCCGCTCGCGGTAGCCGGTGAGGACCTGCGGCATGGCCTGCAGCCCGCCGAGGATCATGCCGAGCAGCACCACGACCGGTACGTAGGTGTCGACGAGCCGCAGACCGCCGAGCCCGTCGTCGTGCCGCCGGAAGGACGGGATGGATCCGAGGATCGCCAGCAGCAGGGTGGGGAACAGCAGGATCCAGAAGACCGCACCGGGCTCGCGGCGGAACAGGCGGATCTCGGTGCGCAGTACGGCCGGGTTCAGCGCGCTGTTCATGCGGCGGCCTCCGTCAGGTCGAGGAACGCGTCGTCGAGCGTGGCGTCGCTGACGCGGAGCTGGTGGGCGGTGATGTGGTGGCGGGCGAGCAGGGTGATGACCGCGTTGACGGTGGTGTCGGTGCCGGACAGCGTGATCCGGCCGTCCTTGGACGTCACCGACGCCAGCTCGGGCAGGGCGTTCAGGTCACGCTCGTCCAGCGGCGCGGACGGGGTGAAGCTGATGACGGTGGCGCCCGCCGAACGCCGGATCAGCCCCTGCGGGGTGTCCAGGGCGGCGACCCGGCCCCGGTCGATCACGGCGATCCGGTCGCACAGCCGCTGCGCCTCCTCCATGAAGTGCGTGACGAGCAGGACGGTGACGCCGCCCGCCCGGACGTCCTCGATGAGCTGCCAGGTGTCGCGGCGGGCGCGCGGGTCGAGCCCGGTGGTCAGCTCGTCCAGGACGACGAGACGGGGGTTGCCGACGAGGGCGAGCGCGATGAACAGGCGCTGCTTCTGGCCGCCGGACAGCTTGGCGAAGCGGGTGGTGAGCCTGCCGGTGAGGCCCAGGCGCTCGGCGAGCGGGCGCCAGTCGGCCGGGTGCGGGTAGAAGGAGGCGTACAGCTCCAGCGCCTCGCGGACGGTGAGCTTGGCCTGCAGCTCGCTCTGCTGGAGCTGGGCGCCGAGGACGCGGGCGACCTTCTCGTGGTCGGCGACGGGGTCGAGCCCGGCGACCCGGATCCGGCCCGCGTCGGGCACCCGCAGCCCCTCGACGCACTCCACGGTGGTGGTCTTCCCGGCGCCGTTGGGGCCGAGGATGCCGAAGACCTCGCCCTCCTCGACGGCGAAGGAGACGCCGTCGACGACGGCCCGGCCGCCGTAGGACTTGCGCAGTTCGCTGACTTCGATGACGGACATGGCATCAGGGTCGCGGCCCGCGGCGCCCGCGCACATCGCCCGACGCGCTCGAGGCGGCATCGGCCGATCGGTTGACGCGGCACTACGACCGGACGGCGGCCCGGGTCGGCCGACCGGGCGAAGGCACAGGTGGGGGCCGGGCGGCCGGGCCCGGGTCGGCCAAAACTCGGTGGGCGATGTCAGTGCCGGTCCGTAGTCTCCGAAGTGATGTCCACTACACCTGCCACCGCCGAGGAACGTACCGACCCCGCGGGCCCTGCCGATCAGGGCGACCGCGCCGATCCCGCCGCCCGTGCCGCCCCGGCCGCCGGGCGGTCCGCCGTCCGCACACTGCTGCGCCTGTGGCCGTACGTACGCCCGGTGCGCACGCGGCTGTCCGTCGCCGCGTTCGTGGCGATCGTCGCCTCCTGCGTCGGGCTGGTGATCCCGCTCGTCCTGAAATGGCTGGTGGACGGTCCGGTCGCCGACGGGGACCGGGACGGTGTGTGGCTGGGCGCGCTGTTCCTGCTGCTGCTCGGCGTCGCGGAGGCACTGCTGTTCGGGCTGCGGCGGTGGCTGGTGGCGCGCCCGCTGGCGAACGTCGAGGCGGAGATGCGGGCCGGGCTCTACGGGCATCTGCAGCGGCTGCCGGTCGCCTTCCACGACCGGTGGGCGTCGGGCCAGTTGCTGTCCCGGGGCACGACCGACCTGATGCTGCTGCGCCAGTTCCTCGCCTTCCCCCTGACGTTCCTCCTCGTCAACGGCGTGACCATCCTCGTGGGCGTGGTCATCATGCTGCTCCAGGACTGGACGCTGGGCCTGGTGATGCTGGCGCCCGCCGTGCCGCTGATCGTCCTGAGCGCCCTCTTCGAGACGCGGTACGCGCACGTGGCGCGGCTCGCGCAGGACCAGGTCGGGGACCTGACGACGGTGGTCGAGGAGAGCGTGCTCGGCATCCGCGTCATCAAGGGGTTCGGGCGCCACCGCACCCAGGCGCGCGCCTTCCGCACGCTGTCGGCGACCCTGCGCGGCACCGAACTGCGCAAGGCGCGGCTGCTGGCCACCATCTGGGCGGTCATCATGTGCCTGCCCGAAGTGGCCATCGGGGCCACGCTGGTGGTGGGCGCCGTGCAGGTCGCGGACGGCGGGCTGTCGGCCGGCACCCTGGTCGCCTTCCTCTCCACGGCCCTCGCCCTGCGCTGGCCGGTGGAGTCGATCGGTTTCCTGCTCGCGATGAGCCAGGAGGCGGCGACGGCCACCGAGCGGTACTTCGAGGTGCTGGACGCGGAGCCGGAGACCACCGGGCCGGACGGCGGCACCGGCGCCGAGCCGGCGGATGTGACCGCCCGCGGCGGCACCGGCGCCCCCGCCGCGGGCGCGGGCGGTCTCCGCTTCGAGAACGTCCGCTTCCGCTACCCCGACGCCCCGCCCGGCTCCCCGCCCCTCCTCGACGACGTCGACCTGCACATCCGTCCCGGCGAGTCGATGGCCCTGGTCGGCGCCACCGGGAGCGGCAAGACGACCCTGACGGCGCTCGTGCCGCGCTTGCACGAGGTGACATCCGGGCGGATCACGCTGGACGGCACCGACATCCGCGCGCTGGACCGGCAGGCGCTGCGCACCCTCGTCGCCGTCGCCTTCGAGGAACCCACCCTGTTCTCCGCGAGCGTCGGCGACAACGTTCTCATGGGCGCCGGCGAAGGGGCGGACGCCGGTGAACTGGACCGCGCGCTCGCCGTGGCTCAGGCCGAGTTCGCGCACGCCCTCCCGCAGGGCACCGGGACGCAGGTCGGCGAGATGGGCCTGAGCCTGTCGGGCGGCCAGCGCCAGCGCCTGGCCCTGGCACGGGCGGTCGTGGGCCGGCCCCGCTTCCTCGTGCTGGACGACCCGCTGTCCGCGCTGGACGTGCACACCGAGGCCGCCGTGGAGGCCGCGCTGCGCCAGGTGCTCGCCGGCACCACGGCCCTGATCGTGGCCCACCGCCCCTCCACGGTGCTGCTGGCCGACCGCGTCGCCCTGCTCTCCGGCGGCCGGATCACCGCGGTGGGCACCCACCACGAACTGCTGCGCACGAACGCCGAGTACGCCCACCTGATGGCGGGCGGGCAGACGCCGCGAGCGGCGCAAGAGGAGGACGACGACCGATGACGGCCCCCACCACGTCCGTCCCCGCCACCGGGGACGAGGAGGACCTGCCGCTCACCGCCGGCGCCGGGGACACCGGCGACCCCTTCGACCGGGACGTGCTGCCCACTCCCCCGGGTGCCACGGCCGCGCTGCTGCGCTCGCTGCTGGCGCCGATGAAGGCCCGCGTGGCCGCCACCGTGCTCGTGCTGCTGCTCCAGCAGGCGGCCGTCCAGGCGGGCCCGCTGCTGGTGGCGTACGCCATCGACACGGCCGTACCGGCGTTCCGCGGCCACGACCACGGGCCGCTGGTCGCGGTGGCCGTCGGCTACCTGCTGTGCGCGCTGGCCTCGGGCGGACTCCAGTGGGTGTTCATCGTGGCCGCCGCCCGGGTCGACCAGGACGTGCTGCTCGACCTGCGCGGCCGCATCTTCCGGCACGCGCAGGCGCTCAGCGTGGACTTCCACGAGCGCTACACCTCCGGCCGGCTGATCTCCCGGGCCACCACGGACGTGGAGTCGCTGCGCGAACTGCTCAACGAGGGCCTGCAGGAACTGATCACCGTCGTCCTGTCCTTCGTCTCCATCTCGGCGATGCTGCTCTGGCTCGACCTCGGGCTCGGCGCGGTCGCGGTGGCGTCGTTCGTGCCGCTGTACCTGCTGGTGCGGCTGTACCAGCGGCGCGCGGGGCGGGTGTACCGGGAGCGGTCCACGGCGATCGCCGCGGTGATCGTGAAGTTCGTGGAGACGATGAACGGCATCCGCCCGGTACGGGCGTTCTGCCGGGAGCCGGCCAACGACGCCGCCTTCGCCGTCCTCAACCGGCGCCACGAGCGCACGAACGGCGACGCGCTGCTCGAAATGGCCCGCTACGTCGTCGGTTCCCGCCTGGTGGCGAACACGGCGGTCGCGGCGATCGTCCTGTGGGGCGCCTGGCGGGTGACGGACGGCTCGCTGGAGCTGGGCGTGCTGGCGGCGGCGGTGCTGTACCTGCGCCGGCTCTACGACCCGATCGACCGGCTCGGCATGTTCCTCAACTCCTACCAGTCGGCGGCGGCCTCCCTGGAGAAGATCGCGGGCCTGCTCGCGCAGACCCCGTCTGTGCCGGAGCCGTCGGCGCCGCGGCAGCTGCCGCCCCGGACGTCCGGGTTCCCCGGCCGCGAGGTGCTCTTCGACGGCGTCCGCTTCGCCTACCGCACCGGCGGCGAGGTGCTGCCCCGTTTCGACCTGACGCTCCCGGCCGGGCAGACCGTCGCGGTGGTCGGCTCCACCGGCGCGGGCAAGTCGACCCTGGCCAAGCTGCTGGCCCGCTTCTACGACCCGAGCGAGGGCCGGGTGTTGCTGGACGGCGTGGACCTGCGCGAGCTGGACGTGCCCGAACTGCGGCGCGGCGTGGTCATGGTGACGCAGGAGGCCTTCCTGTTCTCCGGGACGGTCGCCGAGAACATCGCCATCGGCCGCCCCGAGGCGAGCCGCGAGGAGATCGAGCGGGCCGCGAAGGCGATCGGCGCACACGACTTCATCAGCGCCCTGCCCGACGGCTACGACACCGACGTCCGCAAGCGCGGCGGCCGCATCTCCGCGGGCCAGCGCCAACTGGTCGCCTTCGCACGGGCGTTGCTGGCCGACCCGGCGGTGCTGATCCTGGACGAGGCGACCAGCTCCCTGGACATCCCCGGTGAGCAGGCCGTGCAGCGCGCGATGACGACGGTCCTGCGGGGCCGTACGGCCGTGGTCATCGCCCACCGCCTGTCCACGGTGGAGATCGCCGACCGGGTGCTGGTGATGGAGCACGGCCGTATCGTCGAGGACGGCACCCCGGCCGAACTCGTCGCGGGCACCGGCCGGTTCTCGCGCCTGCACCGCGCCTGGCGCGACAGTCTGGCCTGAGCGGACGGAGGGACAGCGGTGATCGACGCTCGCGCGGACCCGGGCACGCCCGACAGCCGGGGCGGCTGGTGGTACCTGTGGTGGCTGGTGTCCCGCCAGCCGGGCCGGTCGGTCGCCGGAGCGGTGCTGGCCAGCGTCTGGATGGTGCTGCTCGCGGCGACGCCGTACCTGATGTCCCGGGCGGTCGACGACGGTCTCCAGAGCGGCGACACGGCCGCGCTGGCCCTGTGGTCGGGCGCGCTGTTCGGGGTCGGTGCCGTCAATGCCTGGCTGAGCATCCTGCGCCACCGCACGATGACGCGGGTGCGCATGGACGCCAACTTCCGCACGGTCAAGGTCGTCGTGGACCACGTGGTGCGGCTCGGCGCCGCCCTGCCGCGCCGCACCGACGCGGGCGAGGTCCTCACCATCGGCGTCGGCGACGTGCAGACGATCAGCCAGTGCCTGACCGTGGTCGGCCCCGGGGTGGGCGCGGTCGTCGTCTACGCGGTGGTGGCGGGGATGCTGCTGTCGGTGTCCGTGCCGCTCGCCGCGGTGGTGCTGCTGGGGGCGCCGCTGACCGCATTGCTGATCGGGCCGCTGACCCGGCGGCTGCAGGGCGCCGAGGGCGAGTACCGGGAGCGGCAGGGCGTGCTCACCGCGCGGATCGGTGACCTCGCGGGCGGGCTGCGGGTACTCAACGGGCTCGGCGGCAAGGGGCTGTTCGCGGACGCGTTCCGCCGGGACTCGCAGCGGCTGCGGGCCCAGGGCTACCGGGTGGGCGCGGTGACCAGCTGGCTGCAGGCGTTCGGCACGGGCCTGCCGGTGCTGTTCCTCGCGGTCGTGACCTGGCTGGCGGCCCGGCTGGCCGCCCAGGGGCGGATCACGGTGGGCGAGCTGGTGTCCGTGTACGGGTACGTCGCGGTCCTGGTGACCCCGGTGTCGTTCTTCGTCGAGGGGGGCTACCAGCTGAGCCGGGGCGTCGTGGCCGCGCGCCGCGTGGTGGAGCTGCTGCGGCTGCGACCGGAGGAGGACACCGGCACCCTGCCCCCGCCCGCCGAGCCTTCTGCGCTGCACGACCCGGAGTCGGACGTCCGGGTGGCGCCGGGGCGGCTGACCGCGCTGGTCAGCGCCCGTCCCGCCGACGCGGTGGCGGTGGTCGACCGGCTGGGCCGCTACGAACCCTCGGCGGCGACCTGGGGCGGGGTGCGCCTGGACACGTACGCGCTCGCCGGTGTGCGCGAGCACATCCTGGTCGCCGACAACGAGGCGGACCTGTTCGCCGGCTCCCTGCGGGAGGTGGTGTGCGGCGCCCGGGACCGGGACGCGGGCGAGGTGGCCGAGGCGGTGCGGGCGGCTGCCGCCGAGGACATCGTGCAGGGGCTGGCCGACGGCCTCGACACCGCCGTGGCCGCGCAGGGCCGCAGCCTGTCCGGCGGGCAGCGGCAGCGGGTGCGGCTGGTCCGGGCGCTGCTGGCCGGTCCGGAGGTGCTGCTGGCCGTGGAACCGACCTCCGCGCTCGACGCGCACACCGAGGCGGCGGTGGCGGAGCGGCTGCGGCAGGCGCGCACCGGCCGCACGACGCTCGTCACCACCACGTCGCCGCTGGTGCTCGGCCACGCGGACACGGTGCAGTACCTGGTCGACGGCAAGGTCGCGGCCACGGGCCGCCACCGTGAACTCCTCGACGCCGAGCCGGGATACCGGGCGCTCGTGGCACGCGACGCGGAGGAGTCCGGGGAGGAGGGCCGGGAGCGGCGGACGGTGCGGGAGCCGGTGCACGGGAGCGTGGAGGAGCCGGTGGAGGGGATTGCGGGAGAACCGGTGGAGGGAACCGTGCAGGAGCCCGCGGGGCGGGGCGCGGGCGAGGGCGCGCAGGAGGCCGTGCGATGACGGTGGACGACGCCGCGGACGGCAGGCTGCCGGTCGCCGGGCCCGTGGACGTACGGCGGGCCGCGCTGCGGCTGGTCGGGGCCGAGGGGCGGGCGTTCACGGCCGTCCTCGCCCTGAACGTGCTCGCCGCCACAGCGGGCCTGGCCGGTCCGTGGCTGCTCGGCCGGATCATCGACCACGTACGCGCGGGCGGCGGTGCCGGCGGCGTGGACCGGCTGGCCGTGGGCATTCTCGCGGCGGCGCTGGCGCAGCTGCTGCTGGCGCGCTGGGCCCGTTACGCGGCGCACCGCTTCGGCGAGCGCACGCTGGCCAGGGTGCGCGAGGAGTTCGTCGACCGGGCCCTGGCCCTGCCCGCGTCGGTGGTCGAGCGGGCCGGCGCCGGTGACCTGACCACGCGTGGCACCGCGGACGTGACCGCCGTCGGCACCACGCTGCGCACCGTGGGCCCCGAACTGCTCGTGAGCACCGTGCAGGCGCTGTTCGTGCTGGCGGCGGTGTTCCTCATCGACCCGCTGCTCGGCACCGTCGGCGTCCTGGCGCTGGCCCCGGTCGGGTGCGCGGTGCGCTGGTACCTGCGCCGGGCCAGGGACGGCTACCTCCGCGAGGGCGCCGCCGTCTCCGACGTCGCCGAGGTCCTGGCGGCGACGGCCTCCGGCGCGCGTACGGTCGAGGCGTACCGGCTGGGCGGGCGGCGGGTCGCGGCCGGCCGGGACGCGCTGGAGACCTCGCTGCGCACGCGGCTGTACACCCTCTTCCTGCGCAGCGTGTTCTTCCCGGCGGTCGAGGTCTCGTACGTGCTGCCCGTGGCCGGGGTGCTGCTGGTCGGCGGGGCGCTGCACGCGCGGGGCGCGGTGACGGTGGGCGCGGTGGTGGCCGCCGCGCTGTACCTGCGGCAGTTCACGGAACCGCTCGACCAGATCCTGATGCACATCGAACTGCTGCAGAGCAGCGGCGCCTCCTTCGCCCGCGTCGAGGGCCTGGCCCGGGCACCCCGGACCGCCACGGCGCAGGCTCCCGCTCCGGCGGACGACCGCATCGACGTGCGGGGCGCCCGCTACGCCTACGAGCGCGGCGGCGAGGTGCTGCGCGGGGTGGACCTCACGGTGCGGCCCGGGGAGCGGCTGGCGGTGGTGGGGCCCTCCGGGGCGGGCAAGTCCACACTGAGCAGGCTGCTGGCGGGCGTGGACGCGCCGAGCGCGGGGGCGGTGACCGTGGGCGGGGTGCCGGTCGCCGCGCTGGAACCGGAGCGGCTGCGCCGCCAGGTCGTCCTGGTGACCCAGGAGCACCACGTGTTCCTGGGTACCGTCCGCGACAACCTGCGCATCGCCGAACCGGACGCTTCGGACGGCCAGTTGTGGTCGGCGCTGGGTGCCGTCGGCGCCGACGTCTGGGTGCGGGAGCTGCCGGACGGTCTCGACACCGGGCTGGGCGCGGGCGGTCACCCGACCGACGGCGCCCGGGCCCAGCAGCTCGCCCTGGCCCGGGTGGTGCTGGCCGACCCGCACACGCTGATCCTGGACGAGGCCACCGCGCTGCTCGACCCGTCGACGGCCCGCCACACCGAGCGCGCCCTGGCCGCCGTGCTCCGGGGCCGTACGGTCATCGCCATCGCGCACCGCCTGCACACCGCGCACGACGCCGACCGGGTGGCCGTGATGGAGGACGGCCTGCTCACCGAAGTGGGCACCCATGACGAGCTGGTGGCGTCGGGCGGGGCGTACGCGGCGCTGTGGCACACGTGGCACGGGGACGCGGACGGGACCGGGGACGCGGAGGCGACCGGGGGCGGAGCCGGGGACGCGGAGGCGACCGGGGGCGGAGCCCGGGCCGCGGACGGGACCGGAGACGGAGCCCGGGACGCGGACGGGACCGGAGACGGAGCCCGGGACGCGGACGAGACCGGAGACGGAGCCCGGGACGCGGTGGGGGACGGCGTGCGGGCCTGAGCCGGCCTCAGGGCAGCTTCGGCGGAGTCCAGTCGGCGTGGCGGAGTACGGCCCGCATGGTGGCGCCGGAGGGGACCAGCCGGAGCGCGCGGTCGCGGGCGGCGATCGCCAGCGGATGCGTGAGCCGCTGGCCCATCCGGCCGGCCTGGCGGGCGGCGCGGGCCACGGACTGGCTGCGCGGGCGGCGTTCGGCGTCGTAGCGGGCCAGCGCCCGCCCGAGGACCGGTTCGGCGGCGAGGGCGGCGGCCAGGGTGACCGCGTCCTCCAGTGCCTGGCAGGCGCCCTGGCCCAGGTGGGGGGTCATGGCGTGGGCGGCGTCGCCGAGGAGGGCGACACGTCCCACGGTGTAGGCGGGCAGCGGGACGGTGAGTTCGTGGATGTCGTGGTGCAGGACGGCGTCGGGCCGGGTGGCTTCGAGCAGCGCGGGAACGGGGTCGTGCCAGCCGGTGAACCGGCGGCGCAGCGCGGCGAGCGGGTCGGCGGGGCGCACTCCGGGCGGTGAGTTGAGCACGGCGTGCCATTCAGCGCGGCCGTCGCGGAAGGCGATGTGCCCGAACTCGGCTCCCCTGCCCCAGGTCAGTTCGAAGTCGGTGCGCAGGTCCACCGGGTGCTCGGTGACGGCGCGCAGGACGGTGGAACCGCTGTACGCGGGACCGGGGTGGTGCGGGAACAGCAGGCCGCGCAGCCGGCTGCCGACACCGTCGGCGGCGACGACGAGGTCGGCGTCGAGGGCCCGGCCGACGCGTTCGGCGCGGCGAGCGGGGTCGGCGCGGCGGACGCTCTCACCACCGTCCCCGCCACCACCACCGCCCCCAGCTCCGTCTCCGCCCCCGTCCCCGTCCCCGGCGTCCTTCCCGCCGCGGTCCAAGAGGACCCGTATCCGCCCGCCGTCGGTGTCGTCCACGGACGTCACCTCCGTCCCGGTGCGCAGGCACCCCGGCGGCAGGGCGGCGCGCAGGGCGCGGTGCAGCTCGGCGCGGGGGATGCCGACGATGGGGGTGCCCAGCTCCCGTTCGAGGGCGGCGCCGTCCATCCTGGCCAGCCATCGGCCGTCGGGGGTGCGGGTGCCCCCGGTGTACTGCGGCCGGGCGGCGGCGCGCACCGCCCCGCCGACGCCGAGGGCGTCCAGGGCGCGCATGCCGTTGGCGTGCAGGGAGATGCCCGCCCCGACGTCGGCGAGGACCGGGGCGCGTTCGGCGACCACGACCTCCCAGCCCGCCGCGCGCAGGCCGATCGCCGCGGCCAGCCCGCCGATGCCCCCGCCCACCACCACCGCTGTCCCGCCCATGCCGACCCCTTCCCCCGCGCCGGGCGCCCGCGCCCCGCGCTTCTACATCTATAGAAGAAGCGTACGCCTCCCCTCAACACCTCCCCTCTACAGGTGTAGAAATAGGGGGTGCCCAAGCCCACCGACCGCCGTACCGTCCTCGCCGACGCGGCCATCGCCGTCCTCGCGCGCCACGGGGTGCGCGGGCTGACCCACCGCGCCGTGGACCGGGCGGCCGGCCTCCCCTCCGGCACCACCTCCGCCTACTACCGCACGCGCCAGGCCCTGCTGACCGCACTGGTCCGCCGCCTGGTCGCCCTGGACCAGGCGGAACTCCGGGAGGCGGGACAGCGCATTCCGGTGCCGCGCGACCCGGAGGATCTGGTGGCGGGCATCGCCGCCCTGTCCGCCCAGCGCCTGACGGGAGAAGGCCGGGATCGCTCGCTGGCCCGTTACGCGTGCGCGATCGAGAGCGTGCACCACCCCGAGCTGCGCGAGATCCTCACCCCGCGCGAGAACACGGCACGGGAGGCCGTACGCGCCTTCCTGACCGCGCGGGGCGTTGCGGAAGCGGACGCCGACGCCCGCACGATCAACCTGCTCACCTGCGTGGACGGCCTGGTCTTCGACCGCTTGGTGAACGGCGGTACGGTGTCGCCCACCGACATCCGCGGCCTGGTGGCGGGTGCGCTGCGCCCCGAGCCCCCGGCGGACGCGCGGCGGTGAGGGGGCCCGGCCCGTCCGACGGGGCACAATCCCCGGCATGGCTGTCATCCACCGCACCACCGTCAAGCCCACCAAGCTCGAACTGCTCACCGCCTGGCTGCCCACCCGCCCGTGGTACGCAGGCTCGCCCGCACCGGAGTTGACGAAGGCGGGCGGCTTCCGCCTCGACGACCCGAACGGTGAGGTCGGCATCGAGTTCATGATCGTCAACGACGCCTCGGGCCCCCACCCCGCCACGTACCTGGTGCCGCTCACCTACCGCGCCGCCCCTCTCGGCGGCACGGACCACGCCCTGGTCGGCACCATGGAGCACGGTGTACTGGGGCCGCGCTGGGCCTACGACGGCTGCCACGACCCGGTATTCGTCGCCCAGTCGGCGGCCCTGATCGACGGCCGGGCCGAGCCCCAGGCGCAGAGCGTCAGCGACACCCCCGACCGCGAGATCACCCGTTCCCACACCGCCCCGGCCCCGGTCCCCACCGCCTTCACCACGGCCAGGGACACCGCACGGGCCACGGAACTGACCGCCGGCGACGGCACGTTGCTCCGCCTGCACCGGCTCCTGACCCCGGCCCCGGGCGACGGCGCACCGCTCCCGCCGACGGCGGCCGGCCACGTGGCGGGCCCCTGGCACCAGCCGGACGGCTCCCGTGCCCGGGGGGTGTTCGCGGTGCTGCACACCGGCGCCCGGGACTGAGGCGCCCGGGCATCCGTACGGGTGCGCCCCGGCCGGACGGCGGGCGCCCGTACGGACCCGTACGCGCCCAGGAGCCGGTCGGCGAGCCGCTGCACCATGCGGGCGGGGTCTTCGCGCTCGCGTCCTCCCCCGACGGCACCCTGCTCGCCACCGGCGCAGGCGACCGGACGGTCCGGCTGCGGATGCCCCCGGTGGCGGCCCGCCGCTCGGCCGCCACGAACGGCGGTTGAGCTTCGACGGCGTACCCGGCCCCGCGCCCGGTGCCGTAACGCCCGCACCGGGCCGCCCCGGGGCGGAAACGGACCGCCCGGAGCAGCGCCCCGGCGCCGGCATGCCCACAAGGAACTGCCCGGCTTCGAGGCCGACAGCGCGGTCCGCTTCTTCACGCGGCACCTGCGCCCGGGCCGGACGGCCGCGGTCCCGACGGCCTGGCCGGAGCCCGAACAGCGCCCGGCAGGCTCCCCAGTCCGGCAACTGCCCGATCCCCGCCGCAAGGGGCCCGGGGCGGGGCCGGTCGGGCCGCCCCGGTCGTCCGGTTCGTATACCGAACATGAACTTCCGGACAACGAACGTTTTCCAGCCAACTTGATGACGCGCTCCTGACAACGGTCGCGTACTCCTGCCAATCTTCCCCTCGGCCGTTCTCAGTCGCCTCACAGCACCCCCCACCGTTTTGCGGACTGTGGCCCGGCCCGCACCTCGTACGTCAGCACGTCGCAGCACGTCGCACGTCCGCATCTCGCACGTCCGCATCTGGTTCCGCGTTCTCGCAGTTCTGCCCGGACGGCTCACCCCGCGTCCGGATCTCCCCCATGGCCGCGCGACCCGTGGCCACGCAGAAGGAGTCAGTGTTGAGTAGCAGCAGCTCTCGCAGACGCACCTCCCACACCACCCACCGCCGGGCGGCGGGCATCGCCCTGGCCGGTGTCGCCGCGCTGATCGCCACGGCCGTCCAGTCGGGTGCCGCCAGCGCGGCCCCCGCGCAGGCCCCGCACGCCGGCAAGCTCAACCCGGCCCACGTCGCCGTGAAGCTCACGCCCTCGCAGCGGGCCGAGCTGGTCCGCGACGCCGACGGCGCCAAGGCGCGCACGGCGAAGGACCTGGGCCTGGGCGCCCAGGAGAAGCTGGTCGTCAAGGACGTCGTCAAGGACGCCGACGGCACCCTCCACACCCGCTACGAGCGCACCTACGCCGGCCTGCCGGTCCTCGGCGGCGACCTGGTGGTCGACACCGCGAAGTCGGGCCGGACCGAGGGCGTGCTCAAGGCCACCCGCGCGGCCGTGCAGGTCCGCAGCCTCACCCCGAGCGTGTCGAAGGCGACCGTCGAGAAGCAGGCCGTGCAGCGGGCCAGGACGCTCGGCGGCACCAAGGCCTCGGTGGACCAGTCCTCCCGCAAGGTGATCTGGGCGGCGAGCGGCACCCCGGTGCTGGCGTACGAGACGGTGATCGGCGGCTTCCAGGACGACGGGACCCCGAACCAGCTGCACGTCGTGACCGACGCGAACACGGGCAAGGAGCTGTTCCGCTACCAGGGCATCGAGACCGGTGTCGGCAACACCCAGTACAGCGGCCAGGTCGCGCTGACGACGACCCAGTCGGGTTCGGCGTACACGCTGAACGACGGGGCGCGCGGCGGCCACAAGACGTACAACCTCAACCACGGTTCGTCCGGCACGGGCACGCTGTTCTCGCAGTCCAGCGACACCTGGGGCGACGGCACGACGTCGAACGCGGCCACCGCCGCCGCCGACGCCCACTACGGCGCGGCGGTCACCTGGGACTTCTACAAGAACACCTTCGGCCGCAACGGCATCCGCAACGACGGTGCGGCGGCCTACTCCCGCGTCCACTACGGCAACTCGTACGTGAACGCGTTCTGGGACGACAGCTGCTTCTGCATGACCTACGGCGACGGTTCGGGCAACGCCGATCCGCTCACCGAACTCGACGTGGCCGGCCACGAGATGAGCCACGGCGTCACCTCCAACACGGCCGGCCTCAACTACTCGGGCGAGTCCGGCGGTCTGAACGAGGCCACCTCCGACATCTTCGGCACGGGTGTCGAGTGGTACGCCAACAACTCCGCCGACAAGGGCGACTACCTCCTCGGCGAGAAGATCGACATCAACGGCGACGGCACCCCGCTGCGCTACATGGACAAGCCCAGCAAGGACGGCGCCTCCGCCGACTCCTGGTACTCGGGCGTGGGCAACAAGGACGTGCACTACTCGTCCGGCATCGCCAACCACTTCTTCTACCTGCTGAGCGAGGGCAGCGGCGCCAAGGTCATCAACGGCGTCAGCTACGACTCGCCCACCGCGGACGGGCTGCCCGTCACCGGCATCGGCCGGGACAAGGCGCTGCAGATCTGGTACCGGGCGCTGACCACGAAGTTCACCTCGACCACCAACTACGCGGCGGCCCGCACCGGCACGCTCGCGGCGGCCGGTGAGCTGTACGGCACCTCCAGCGCCGAGTACAAGGCCGTGCAGGACGCGTGGGCGGGGGTCGCGGTCGGTTCGCGCTCCGGCGGCGGCGACCCGGGTGGCGGCGGCACCTCGTTCGAGAACACCTCGAACGTGAACATCCCGGACTACGGCTCGGCGGTGACCTCGTCCATCACGGTCTCCGGGCGCAGCGGCAACGCGCCCTCCAACCTCCAGGTCTCGGTGGACATCGTCCACTCCTGGAGCGGTGACCTCCAGATCGACCTGGTCGCCCCCAACGGGTCGACGTACCGCCTCAAGAGCAGCGGCTACGACCCGACGCCGGACGTGCACGCGACCTACACGGTCAACGCGTCCGCGTCGGCGGCCAACGGGACCTGGAAGCTGCGCGTCCAGGACAAGGGCCCGCAGGACACCGGCTACATCGACGGCTGGAAGCTGACCTTCCCGTAACGGCCGGCCGGGGCCGCCCGGCGAGGGCCGCAGGCCGTCGCCGGCGTCCCAAGTCCCCCGAGGCAGGGCGCCGTTCCGGAGGAGAAGCACCCGGGGCGGCGCCCGTTCACACTGCCGAAACACGAACCGGACAGTCAACTTTCGGCCAACATCACCTCGGGGTCCTGACATGTACGCGTCCTTGATGTCACTCTCTCTCCACCCGCCGCACGAGCACAGCAACCGACCTTCCGTCCGGCCGGCACCCCCACGCCGGCCGGGCCCCCCACATAAGGAGCTTGTGTGACTCCCCGCCACCTGCGTCACAAGCGCACCATGCTGGCCGCCGCGACCGCCGTCGCCGCCGGAGCCCTCCTCAGCACCGGCCTGACCACCAGCGCCTCGGCCCAGACCCCGGCCGAGGCCGGCGGCCGTACCCTGGCCGCCGCACCCACCTCCCTCACCGCCGCCGCCCGCACCTCGCTGCTCCAGCAGGCGCAGACGGACGCGACCGGCACCGCCCGGCAGATAGGCCTCGGCGCCCAGGAGAAGCTCGTCGCCAAGGACGTCGTCAAGGACGCCGACGGCACGGTGCACACCCGCTACGAGCGCACCTACGCCGGCCTGCCGGTCCTCGGCGGCGACCTGATCGTCCACACCTCGAAGGCCGGGAAGACCGAAGGCGTCACCAAGGCCACCGGCGCGGCCATCAAGGTCGCCTCGCTCACCCCGAAGGTCACCGCCGCCAAGGCCGAGCAGCAGGCCGTGTCCCTCGCCAAGGACGCCGGGTCGGCGCAGACCGCCGCCGACCAGGCCCCGCGCAAGGTCGTCTGGGCGGGCAACGGCAAGCCCGTCCTCGCCTACGAGACGGTCGTCGGCGGCTTCCAGGACGACGGCACCCCGAACCAGCTGCACGTCATCACCGACGCCGCCACCGGCAAGAAGCTCTACGAGTACCAGGGCATCGAGAACGCGACCGGCTCCGGCAAGACGCTGTACTCGGGCACCGTCAGCCTGACCACCACCCTGTCGGGCTCTACGTACCAGCTGTACGACACCACGCGCGGCGGCCACAAGACGTACAACCTGGCCCGGAAGACCAGCGGCACCGGCACCCTGTTCACCGACGCCGACAACGTGTGGGGCACCGGCACCGCCTCCAGCTCCTCCTCCGACCAGACGGCCGCGGCCGACGCCGCCTACGGCGCGCAGGAGACCTGGGACTTCTACAAGAACACCTTCGGCCGCAACGGCATCAAGAACAACGGCGTGGGCGCCTACTCCCGCGTCCACTACAGCAGCAACTACGTCAACGCGTTCTGGGACGACAGCTGCTTCTGCATGACCTACGGCGACGGCTCGGGCAACACCCACCCGCTGACCGCGCTGGACGTCGCCGGGCACGAGATGAGCCACGGCGTCACCTCCAACACCGCCGGGCTCAACTACTCGGGCGAGTCGGGCGGTCTGAACGAGGCCACCTCCGACATCTTCGGCACCGGCGTCGAGTGGTACGCCAACAACGCCACCGACAAGGGCGACTACCTCATCGGTGAGAAGATCGACATCAACGGCGACGGCACCCCGCTGCGCTACATGGACAAGCCCAGCAAGGACGGCGCCTCCGCCGACTCCTGGTCCTCCACGGTGGGCAACAAGGACGTGCACTACTCGTCCGGTGTCGCCAATCACTTCTTCTACCTGCTGGCCGAGGGCAGCGGCGCGAAGACGATCAACGGCGTGAGCTACAACTCGCCGACGTCCAACGGTTCCACGGTCACCGGCATCGGCCGGGACAAGGCGCTGCAGATCTGGTACAAGGCGCTGACCACGTACATGACGTCGACCACCAACTACAAGGCCGCCCGCACGGCGACCCTGAACGCGGCGTCGGCCCTGTACGGCTCGTCCAGCACCGAGTACAAGGCGGTCGCGGCGGCCTGGTCCGGGGTCAACGTCAACTGATCGAGGAGCGGCAGCCGACGGGCGGCACCCGGGGGACCACTGACCCGGGTGCCGCCCTACGCTTGGGTCCCATGTCTTCGGAGGACTTCACCTACGAGGAGGTCGGCGCGACCCGCGAGCAGGGCCACTGCCCGCCCGGCTTCCACCCCCTGCACGTGCGCACCCGCATCGGAGAGGGCGAGGAGGTCTTCCGGCGCGCCGCCGAGGCCGTCCTCACCTGGGAACTGCACCGCGCCGCCGGTGTGGGCATCCACACCGGCGCCGAGCGTGCCGCCCCGGGCGCCGACGTCACCGTCACGCTCGCCGGGGTGATCAAGGCCCCCTGCCGGATCGTCTGGACCCTCGACGAGCCCCGCCGCGCCGGCTGGGCCTACGGCACCCTGCCCGGCCACCCCGAAACCGGCGAGGAGTCCTTCGTCGTGGACCGCACCGGGGACGGCACGGTCTGGCTGACCGTGACCGCCTTCAGCCGCCCCGCCAAGTGGTACGCCCGCGCGGGCGGCCCGGCGGCCCGCGGCTTCCAGCACGCCTACGCCCGCCGCTGCGGCACGGTACTGCGCCGCCTGTGCGCCGGCCTCGGCGACGGCACCTGACCCGCACCGGCCGCCGGACCCCGCCCGGCGGCGCCGGACGGGGGCGCGGTCAGCGCAGCAGCACCCCCGCTCCGTCGCCCGCGTCCTCGGCCGGCACCGTCACCAGGCCCAGTTCCGCGGGGGAGGCGAGCAGGCGGTGGTCGGGCAGGATGCGGACCGTGTAGCCGTAGGGCCCGGTTCGGTCCAGGGAGAGCGGGCCCTCGTAGACCCAGCGTCCGTCCGGGTCGGGGCTGCCCGCCGGTTTCAGCGGGACCGCGGTGGCGTCCGTGATGCGGTCCTCCTCGTCGACCCGCCCCGAGACCGCCTGCACCCGGACGTCCTCCGGGCCGAGGCCGCCGAGGCCGACGCGCACCCGCAGGCCCAGGGTGGAGCCGAGCTCGGCGGTGGCCGTGGACGACGGCTCCCCGCCGCCTCCGGCCACCGGGCAGGACGTCTCCACGTGGTCGACCGTCACCTCGTGCCAGCCCGCCCGCACCCGCGCCTTCCAGGCCGCCAGCTCCCGGGCCGCGTCCGCGTCCAGGGCGCGGTGGGCGTGCGCCGCCGGGGTGTACAGACGTTCGACGTACTCGCGGACCATCCGGCCGGCCAGCACCTTCGGCCCCAGCAGCGTCAGGGTCCTGCGGACCATCTCGATCCAGCGGTCGGGCAGACCGCCCCGGCCGCGCTCGTAGAAGCGGGGCGCGATGCGCCCCTCCAGCAGCTCGTACAGGGCGGCGGCCTCGACGTCGTCGCGGTGGTCGGCCTCCGCGCCGGCCGTCGCGGGCAGCGGGGCGCCGCCGTCCGCGGTCGGGATGGCCCAGCCGAAGTCGGGCTGGTACCACTCGTCCCACCAGCCGTCCAGCACGGACAGGTTGAGGCAGCCGTTCAGGGCGGCCTTCATGCCGGAGGTGCCGCACGCCTCCAGCGGGCGCAGCGGGTTGTTCAGCCACACGTCGCAGCCCTGGTAGAGCTTCTGCGCCATCGCCATGCCGTAGTCCGGCAGGAAGACGATCCGGTGGCGCACGCGCGGGTCGTCGGCGAAGCGGACCAGCTCCTGGATCAGCCGCTTGCCGCCGTCGTCCGCCGGGTGCGCCTTGCCCGCGACCACGATCTGCACCGGCCGCTCGGGGTGCAGCAGCAGGTCCATCAGCCGGTCCCGGTCGCGCAGCATCAGCGTCAGCCGCTTGTACGAGGGGACCCGGCGCGCGAAGCCGATCGTGAGCACCCCGGGATCCAGCACGTCGTCGACCCAGCCCAGCTCGGCCGGGCCCGCGCCGCGCTGCCGCCACGCCGCCCACACCCGCCGGCGCACCTCGGCGACCAGTTGCTCGCGCAGGTCGCGGCGCAGCTCCCAGATGTCCTCGTCGGGGATGTCGGCCACCGAGTCCCAGCGGTCGGAGCCGCCCACCGACAGCGCGTCCTCGGCGCGCTGCGCGCCGATCTGCCGGGCGCCGAGCCGGAACACCTCCGGGGCCACCCAGGTCGGGGCGTGCACGCCGTTGGTGACCGAGGTGATCGGCACCTCCTCGGGGCCGAAGCCCGGCCACAGCCCGGCGAACATCTCCCGGCTGACGCCGCCGTGCAGCAGCGAGACCCCGTTGGCGCGCTGGGCGAGCCTGAGCCCCATCACGGCCATGTTGAACAGGTTGGGCTCCCCGCCGGGGTAGGTCTCCATCCCCAGCCGGAGGATGCGCTCGACGTCGATGCGGGGCAGTTCGGCGTCGGGTCCGAAGTGGCGGGCGACCAATTCGCGGTCGAAGCGGTCGATGCCGGCCGGGACGGGCGTGTGCGTGGTGAAGACCGTCCCCGCGCGCACCGCCTCCAGGGCCGCGTCGAAGTCGAGGCCCCGCTCGCCCAGCTCGGCGATCCGCTCCAGGCCGAGGAAGCCCGCGTGTCCCTCGTTGGTGTGGAACACCTCCGGCTCGGGGTGCCCGGTGAGCCGGCAGTACGTCCGCACCGCACGCACCCCTCCTATACCCAGCAGCATCTCCTGGAGCAGCCGGTGCTCGCTGCCTCCCCCGTACAGCCGGTCGGTCACCTGGCGCTCGCCGAGATCGTTCTCCTCGACGTCGGAGTCCAGCATGAGCAGCGGGATCCGGCCAACTTGTGCCAGCCAGATCCGGGCGTGCAGGGCCTTGCCGCGGGGCAGCGCGAGCGAGACCCTGGCAGGGCTGCCGTCGGCCTCGCGCACCTGGGTGACGGGCAGCTCGTTGGGGTCGAGGACCGGGTAGTGCTCCTGCTGCCAGCCGTCCCGGGACAGGGACTGCCGGAAGTAGCCGTGCCGGTACAGCAGCCCGACCCCGATCAGGGGTACGCCCAGGTCACTGGCGGCCTTGAGGTGGTCGCCCGCAAGGATGCCGAGGCCCCCGGAGTACTGAGGCAGGGCGGCGGTGACGCCGAACTCGGGCGAGAAGTAGGCGACACCCGCGGGCAGCCCCGAGGGCTGCGCCTGGTACCAGCGCTCGCCGCTCACGTAGTCGCGCAGGTCGTCGGCGGCCGCGGTCAGCCGGCGCAGGAAGCGGCGGTCGGCGGCCAGCTCGGCCAGCCGGGCCGGAGACACTCCGCCCAGCAGGCGGACCGGGTCGCCGCCGCTCGCGGCCCAGTACTCCGGGTCGACGGACTGGAAGAGGTCACGCGTCTCCGCATGCCATGACCAGCGCAGATTGCGGGCCAGCTCGCTGAGGGGTCGTAGGGGCTCGGGGAGAACGGGACGGACGGTGAACCGACGGATCGCCTTCACATTCCACCACCTGGGCGCGTTCGCTGATGGCCGCACGGCACGGTGCGCTTCGCCGGCAGGACGCACGGCACTGTGCGCCCCGTCACACAGCACCGTACCGGTGCCGGCGCGGGTGCCGCTGGGGGCTACGCCGCCGGGCGGGCCAAGACACGGCCAACTTTGTGTGTGGACATACACGCGAGTAGTTAACAAAGTCCCGGATTGCTCACCCGAAAAGGGTGGGAAGGCTCCTGCGGTACGCCCGACAGTAGGACTCCGCAGGACCAACCTCCCCACTGACATCCGCCCACACCCTCGTTGACGCGGACAGGAGCGGTCATGCCCGCCACGCACCACTCGGCACCACCCCCGGCCAACGGCAGGAAAGGCGCGCGCAGGCCGCGCGCCGCGGACCCGGCGGCACCGGCAGACCCGGTGGTCCCGGCAGACCCGGCGGCGCCCGCGGCCGACGCCGTCGCGCCCCCGGGCCCGCTGCCGCCGTCCGCCGCGGGCGCGTCCTCACCGCCGTCCGCGCCCCCGGCGCCGTCCCCCGCCCGGGACGCCACCGCCGTCGGGCGGATCCCCGTCCTCGACGTCCGGCCGGTCGTCCAGCACGGCCGCAGGCCCGCCAGGGCGGTGACCGGCGAGTCGTTCGAGATCTCGGCCACCGTGTTCCGCGAGGGCCATGACGCGGTCGCGGCGAACGTGGTCCTGTGCGACCCGCAGGGGCGGCCGGGCCCGTGGACGCCGATGCGCGAGCTGGCGCCCGGCACCGACCGCTGGGGCGCCACCGTGACCGCCGGCGAGCCGGGCCGCTGGACGTACACCGTTCAGGCGTGGGGAGACCCGGTCACCACCTGGCGCCGGCACGCCCGGATCAAGATCCCGGCGGGTCTCGACACCGAGCTGGTGCTGACGGAGGGCGCCCTGCTGTACGCCCGGGCGGCGGCCGGCGTGCCCGAGGGGCCCGAGCGGGACACCGTGCTGGCCGCCGGGGCGGCCCTGCGGGACGGGCAGCGGCCGGCCGCCTCCCGGCTGGCGGCGGCGTTGACGCCGGAGGTGGACGCGGTCCTGGCCCGCCACCCCCTGCGCGAGCTGGTCACCGCCTCGGACCCGCTGCCCCTCCAGGTCGAACGCGAGCGCGCCCTCTACGGCGCCTGGTACGAGTTCTTCCCCCGCTCCGAGGGCACCGCGGAAGAACCCCACGGCACCCTGCGCACCGCCGAACGCCGCCTGCCCGCCATCGCCGCCATGGGCTTCGACGTCGTCTACCTCCCCCCGATCCACCCCATCGGCACCACCCACCGCAAAGGCCGCAACAACACCCTCACCGCCACCCCCGACGACGTCGGCGTCCCCTGGGCCATCGGCTCACCCGAAGGCGGCCACGACGCCCTCCACCCCCGCCTGGGGACCCTCGACGACTTCGACCACTTCGTACACCGCGCCCGCGACCTCGGCCTGGAGACCGCCCTCGACTTCGCCCTCCAGTGCTCCCCCGACCACCCCTGGGTCGACAAACACCCCCGGTGGTTCCACCACCGCCCCGACGGCACCATCGCCCACGCCGAGAACCCGCCCAAGAAGTACCAGGACATCTACCCCGTCGCCTTCGACGCCGACATGGACGGCATCGTCACCGAGACGGTCCGCATCCTGCGCCACTGGATGGACCACGGCGTACGCATCTTCCGCGTCGACAACCCCCACACCAAACCCGTCGTCTTCTGGGAACGCGTCATCGGCGAGATCAACACCACCGACCCCGACGTCGTCTTCCTCGCCGAGGCCTTCACCCGCCCCGCGATGATGCACACCCTCGCCCAGATCGGCTTCCAGCAGTCCTACACCTACTTCACCTGGCGCAACACCAAGCAGGAACTCACCGACTACCTCACCGAACTGACCGGGGAGGCCGCCGCCTACATGCGGCCCAACCTGTTCACCAACACCCCCGACATCCTCCACGCCTACCTCCAGCACGGCGGCCGCCCCGCCTTCGAGGTCCGCGCCGTCCTCGCCGCCACCCTCTCCCCCTCCTGGGGCATCTACAGCGGCTACGAACTCTGCGAGAACACCCCCCTCGAAGAAGGCGGCGAGGAATACCTCGACTCCGAGAAGTACCAGCTCAAACCCCGCGACTGGGCAGCCGCCGAACGCGAGGGCCGCACCATCGCCCCCCTCATCACCCGCCTCAACGACATCCGCCGGCGCAGCCCCGCCCTGCGGCAACTGCGCGACCTGCACTTCCACCACGCCGACAAGGACGAGGTGATCGTCTACTCGAAGCGGAGCGGATCGAACACGGTTGTGGTGGTCGCCAACCTCGATCCGCACCACACCCAGGAGGCCACGGTCTCGTTGGACATGCCGCAACTCGGCCTGGAATGGCACGAGTCGGTGCCGGTGCGCGACGAGCTGACCGGCGAGACCTATCACTGGGGCAGGGCCAACTATGTGCGACTCGAACCGGGCCACAGGCCCGCGCACGTCCTCACCGTCCTGCGACCGTCCACCCCGCAGATCGGAGGGTCACCCACAACATGATCGTCAACGAGCCCGTCCCGGACACCTTCGAGGACACTCCCGCAAAGGACCGCGACCCGGAGTGGTTCAAACGTGCCGTCTTCTACGAGGTCCTGGTCCGCTCCTTCCAGGACAGCAACGGTGACGGCATCGGCGACCTGAAGGGCCTGACCGCCAAGCTGGACTACCTCCAGTGGCTCGGCGTGGACTGCCTGTGGCTGCCGCCGTTCTTCAAGTCACCTCTCAGAGACGGCGGTTACGACGTCTCCGACTACACCGCCGTGCTGCCCGACTTCGGCGACCTGGCCGACTTCGTCGAGTTCGTCGACGCCGCCCACCAGCGCGGCATGCGCGTCATCATCGACTTCGTCATGAACCACACCAGCGACCAGCACCCGTGGTTCCAGGAATCCCGCAAGGACCCCGACGGACCCTACGGCGACTACTACGTCTGGGCCGACGACGACAAGCAGTACCAGGACGCTCGGATCATCTTCGTCGACACCGAGGCGTCGAACTGGACGTACGACCCCGTGCGCAAGCAGTACTACTGGCACCGTTTCTTCTCGCACCAGCCGGACCTGAACTACGAGAACCCGGCCGTGCAGGAGGAGATGATCTCCGCGCTGAAGTTCTGGCTGGACCTCGGCATCGACGGGTTCCGCCTCGACGCGGTGCCCTACCTGTACCAGCAGGAGGGCACCAACTGCGAGAACCTCCCCGCCACCCACGAGTTCCTCAAGCGGGTGCGCAAGGAGATCGACACCCAGTACCCGGACACGGTGATCCTGGCCGAGGCGAACCAGTGGCCCGAGGACGTCGTCGACTACTTCGGCGACTTCACCGGCGGCGGCGACGAATGCCACATGGCGTTCCACTTCCCCGTCATGCCGCGCATCTTCATGGCCGTACGCCGTGAATCGCGCTACCCGGTCTCGGAGATCCTCGCCAAGACCCCCGCGATCCCCGCCAACTGCCAGTGGGGCATCTTCCTGCGCAACCACGACGAGCTGACCCTGGAAATGGTCACCGACGAAGAGCGCGACTACATGTACGCGGAATACGCGAAAGACCCGCGCATGCGCGCCAACATCGGCATCCGCCGCCGCCTCGCGCCCCTCCTGGACAACGACCGCAACCAGATCGAGCTCTTCACCGCCCTGCTCCTGTCCCTGCCCGGCAGCCCGATCCTCTACTACGGCGACGAGATCGGCATGGGCGACAACATCTGGCTCGGCGACCGCGACGCCGTGCGCACCCCCATGCAGTGGACCCCCGACCGCAACGCCGGCTTCTCCTCCAGCGACCCCGGCCGCCTCTACCTCCCCACGATCATGGACCCGGTCTACGGCTACCAGGTCACCAACGTCGAGGCCTCCATGTCCTCCCCCTCGTCGCTGCTGCACTGGACCCGCCGCATGATCGAGATCCGCAAGCAGAACCCCGCCTTCGGCCTCGGCGCCTACACCGAACTGCAGTCCTCGAACGCCGCCGTCCTCGCCTTCCTGCGCGAGTACGAGGACGACCTGGTGCTCTGCGTGCACAACTTCTCCCGCTTCGCCCAGCCCACCGAGCTGGACCTCAGTGCCTTCATCGGACGGCACCCGGTCGAGCTGTTCGGCGGGGTGCGCTTCCCGGCCATCGGGGAGCTGCCGTACCTGCTGACCCTGGCGGGCCACGGCTTCTACTGGTTCCGGCTGCGCAGGGACGCCGCCGCCTAGGCCTGCCGCCCGGGGCGGTTTCCGCCGCCCCGCCGGCGGGCACGCGTGAGTCACACCCGACCAGCGATTGGACGCGACGCCATGTCGGAAGCCATGTCGCAAGCCGTCACACGCTCTGTCACCGCCGGCAGCGCCGGCCTCCTCGCGTCCCTCGACCCGCTGCTGCGCGAGTGGCTGCCCCGGCAGCGCTGGTTCGCGGGCAAGGGCCGCCCCGTCACCGCGTTCTCCCTGGTCGCGGCCACCGAGCTGCTCCCGCCCGAGGGCAAGCTGGGGCTGTACCACCTGCTCGTCCGCGCCCACCAGCCGCTCCCCGCCGCGCAGGGCGCCGGCGTCCCGCACCCCGGCGACTGCTACCAGCTGCTCATAGGCGTGCGCGAGGCGCTGCCCCCGAGACTGGCGCCCGCGCTGATCGGCCACGTCCACGAGGGCCCGCTCGCCGGGCGCACCGTGTACGAGGCGCTGTACGACCCCCGGCCCGCCGAGGTGATCCTCGAGGCGCTGCGCACCCGGGCCCGCATCGGCGGGCTGCGGTGCGAACGGCGCGGGGAGATACGCCCCGACCTGGTGCCCAGGGTGGTGACCGCCGAGCAGTCCAACTCGTCGGTGGTCTATGGCGATACGTTCATCCTGAAACTGCTCCGCCGGGTCCTGCCCGGCGTCAACCCAGACCTGGAGCTGCCGCTGGCGCTGGCCCGCGAGGGCTGCCCCCGGGTCCCGGCGCCGACCGCGTGGATGACCGCCGACGCCGGGGACGCGGGCGAGGAACCGTACGTTCTCGCCGTGCTCCAGCCGTTCGTGCAGGGCGCCTGCGACGGCTGGGAACTGGCGCTGCGCGAGCTGGCCAAGGGCGAGGACTTCACCGCCGAGGCCCGGGCGCTGGGCCGCGCCACGGCCGAGGTCCACACGGCCCTGGCCCGCGCCCTGCCCATGGTCAGCCTGGCGCACCTCCAGGTCCAGACGCTGGTCGACGGCATGACCGAGCGCCTCCAGGCGGCGGCCCAGGCGGTGCCCGCGCTCAGGCCGTACGCCCCCGGGCTGCACTCCGCCTTCACGGCGCTGGCCGATCTCGCCGCCGAGGGCCACACCTGGACCGCCCAGCGCATCCACGGCGACCTCCACCTGGGGCAGTGCCTGCGCTCCCCCTCCGGCCAGTGGTCGCTGATCGACTTCGAGGGCGAACCGGCCAAGTCGCTGGCCGAGCGGCGGATGGCCCAGCCCGTGGTGCGGGACGTCGCCGGGATGCTGCGTTCCTTCGACTACGCGGCGCACTCGGCGCCCGGCACGCCCGTCCCCCAGTGGGCGGCGGCCTGCCGGGCGGCGTACTGCACCGGATACGCCGAGGCCGGCGGGCGCGACCCGCGCACCGACCCGGTGCTGCTGCGGGCCTACGAGACCGACAAGGCGGTCTACGAGGTCCTCTACGAGGCCCGGCACCGCCCCGACTGGCTCCCCGTGCCGCTCTCGGCGGTGCGCCGCCTCGCCGCGGGCGCCGAGCCCGTCTGACCCGGCCGCCCACCGGGCACCACCCCCGTCCTGCCCCGATCCTTCGCCGAGGAGGCCCCGCCCGTGACTGCCCGACCCCCCGCCAGCGGTCCGGACCCGAAGCAGCCGGCCGAGGCCGCCGCGAAGAAGGCCGCCCCGGCCAGGAAGACGGCAGCCGGGAAGACGGCAGCCGGGAAGACCACAGCCAGGAAGACGGCGCCGGAGAAGACGGCGACCGGAAAAACGGTGACCGGGAAAACGGCGGCGGACAAGCCCGTTGCCGAGAAAGCCGCGGCCAAGAAAGCCACAGCCGGGAAAGCCATGGTCAAGAAGGCGTCGGCAACGAAGACGGCGGCGAAGAAAGCGGCGACGAAGAAGCCGCCGGCGAGCAGGAGTCCCGCCGCGAAAGCCGCTGCCGAAAAGGCGGCCCCGAAGAAGGCAGCGCCGAAGAAGGCAGCCGCGAAGAAAGCAGCCGCGAAGAAGACGGCACCGACGCGAACGGCCCCGACGCAGGCCCCTCCCTCCCCCGCCGTCGCCGTCGCGGACCGTGAGCGGCTGCTCGCCGGTACGCACCACGACCCGCACTCCGTGCTCGGTGCGCACCCGGTGCCCGGCGGAATCGCCGTGCGGGCGTTCCGGCCGTACGCCCTGGGCGTCGCCGTTCACGCCGGGGAGCTCCAGGTGGAGCTGGAGCACGACGGAGAGGGCTTCTTCTCGGGGCTGCTGCCGCTCGGCGAGGTGCCGGAGTACCGGCTGGAGGTGGCGTACGAGGGGACGGTGCAGGTCACCGAGGACGCCTACCGCTTCCTGCCCGCCCTCGGCGAGCTCGACCTGCACCTGATCGGTGAGGGGCGGCACGAGGAGCTGTGGCGGGCGCTCGGCGCGCACCCGACGACGCACCAGGGGGCCGCCGGGACCCGCTTCTCGGTGTGGGCGCCCAACGCGCGGGGCGTACGGGTGGCCGGCGGTTTCAACTTCTGGGACGGCACCGCGTACCCCATGCGCTCGCTGGGCGGCACGGGCGTGTGGGAGCTGTTCGTGCCGGGCATCGGCGAGGGCGAGCTGTACAAGTTCGAGATCACCCGGCCGGACGGCTCGAAGACCCTGCGCGCCGACCCGCTGGCCCGCCGTACCGAGGTCCCGCCGGCCACGTCGTCCATCGTGCACGCCTCGCACTACGAGTGGGGCGACGAGGAGTGGCGGGCCCGCCGGGCTCAGCGGCCCGCGCACGAGGCGCCGTTCTCGGTGTACGAGGTCCACCTGCCGTCATGGCGGCCCGGGCTGACGTACCGTCAGCTGGCGGGCCAGCTCCCCGCGTACGTCAAGGACCTGGGCTTCACGCACGTGGAACTGATGCCGGTCGCCGAGCACCCCTTCGGCGGCTCGTGGGGTTACCAGGTCACCGGCTTCTACGCGCCCACCGCACGCCTGGGCACGCCGGACGACTTCAAGTACCTGGTGGACGCGCTGCACCGGGCGGGCATCGGCGTGATCATGGACTGGGTGCCGGCGCACTTCCCGCGTGACGAGTGGGCGCTGGCCGAGTTCGACGGACGCCCGCTGTACGAGCACTCCGACCCGCTGCGCGCCGCACACCCCGACTGGGGCACCCTGGAGTTCGACTTCGGCCGCCGCGAGGTGCGCAACTTCCTCGTCGCCAACGCCGTTTACTGGTGCGAGGAGTTCCACATCGACGGGCTGCGCGTGGACGCGGTGGCCTCCATGCTCTACCTGGACTACTCGCGCGAGCCGGGCCAGTGGACGCCGAACGAGCACGGCGGCCGGGAGAACCTGGACGCGGTGGCGTTCCTCCAGGAGATGAACGCCACCGTCTACCGGCGGGTGCCGGGCGTGGTCACGGTCGCCGAGGAGTCGACGGCCTGGGACGGGGTCACCCGCGCCACCCACCACCGCGGGCCGAGCGGCTTCGGCGGCCTCGGCTTCGGGCTGAAGTGGAACATGGGCTGGATGCACGACACGCTCCAGTACATGAGCCACGAACCGGTCCACCGCGCCTACCACCACGGTGAGATGACGTTCTCGATGGTGTACGCGTACAGCGAGAACTACGTGCTGCCGATCTCCCACGACGAGGTGGTGCACGGCAAGGGCTCGCTGGTGTCGAAGATGCCCGGCGACTGGTGGCAGCAGCGCGCCGGCCTGCGCGCCTACCTGGCCTTCATGTGGTCACATCCGGGCAAGCAACTCCTCTTCATGGGACAGGAGTTCGCGCAGGGAGCGGAGTGGTCGGAGACGCGCGGCCCGGACTGGTGGCTGCTCGATGCGTCCTACGGAGCCGCCGCCGACCACCGGGGGGTGCTGGACCTGGTCCGCGACCTCAACTCCGTCTACCGCGCCACGCCGGCCCTGTGGGCGCGAGACGTCCACCCCGACGGCTTCGAGTGGATCACCGGCGACGCGGCCGACGACAACGTGGTCGCCTTCCTGCGCCGCGACGCCGACGGCGGCCCGCTGCTGGCGGTCTCCCACTTCTCGCCGGTCGTCCGCCACGACTACCGCCTCGGCGTCCCCGACGACGTGCCCGCCTGGCGGGAGGTGCTCAACACCGACGCGGCCGGCTACGGCGGCGGCGGCGTCGTCCACCCCGACCCCGTCAAGCCGGAGCCCCAGGGATGGCACGGCCGCCCGGCGAGCATCCGCCTCACCCTGCCCCCACTGGCGACGGTGTGGCTGCGCCCGGCGTGAGCGGCCCGGCGGGGACCCGGGGCGGCGGCACCCGCCCCCGCGCTACTTCGCGAACGCCTCCGCCAGAGCCTGCGGCAGCGCCCCCGTGTGCAGCACCCCCAGCCGCTGCGTGGCCCGGGTCAGGGCCACGTACAGATCGCTCGTGCCGTAGCGGCCCGGCTCGACGACCAGCACGGAGTCGAACTCCAGGCCCTTGGCCTGGCGCGGGTCGAGGAGGACGACCGTGTGCGTCAGGTCGGGCTCGGCACCGGCGGTGACCCCCTCCAGGCGGGCGGCCAGGCGGCGGTGCAGGTCGCGCGGGGCGATGACGGCGAGGCGGCCCTCCTCGGGGGTGAGTTCGGCGACGGCCTTCTCGACCGCGCCGGGCAGGTCGTCGGTGGCGCGGAGCCAGGGCCTCTCGCCCGTCGAGCGCACCGAGCTGGGCGGCTCGAAGCCGGGGTGCTCGGCGCGGACCACGGCCGCCGCGACGTCCATGATCTCGGCGGGCGTGCGGTAGTTGACGCCGAGCCGGGTGTGCTCCCAGCGGTCCTCGACGTACGGCTGGAGGATGCCCTCCCAGGAGCCGACACCGGCCGCCTCGGCCGTCTGCGCGGGGTCGCCCACCAGGGTCATGGAACGGGTCGGGCTGCGCCGCATCAGCAGCCGCCACGCCATCGGCGACAGCTCCTGCGCCTCGTCGACGATGATGTGCCCGAACGCCCAGGTGCGGTCCGCCGCCGCGCGCTCGGCGGCACTGCGGTGGTCGTCCTCCTCCTGGCGCTCGGCGAACCGTTCGGCGTCGATGATGTCGTGCGCGGACAGGACCTCGGAGTCCTCCTCGTCCTTGTCCTCGAACTCGTAGGTCCGCGAGGCGTACGACACGTCCAGCACACCCTGCGCGTACGCCACCTGCGTCTCGCGCTCACGATCGGCGCGGGCGCGGGCCACGCGGTCGTCCTCGCCGAGCAGTTCGGCGGCCTCGTCGAGCAGGGGGACGTCCGCGACGGTCCACGCGCGCGTCACCGGGCGGCGGATCGCGGCGGCGTCCTCGTCGCCGACGTATCCCTGCGGGCCGGCCAGGAAGTCCGCGACCAGGCGCTGCGGGGTCAGCCGCGGCCACAGCTGGTCGATCGCGGACCAGACCTCGGGGTTGTCGGCGAGTTCGTCGCGGATCTGGGTGATGTCGGACGGGTCGAGGAGGTTGGTGCCGTCGTACGGGTCGGTGCCGATGCGCTCGGCGACCATGTCGGTGAGGGTGTTGAGGATGTGGCCCTCGAAGTGCTCACGGGCCGCGTTGTGCGGCAGCTTCGCGGCGCGGGTGCGCTCACGGGCCACGCTCACCAGGCCCTCGTCGAGCATCAGGACCTCGCGGTCGTGCTCGATGGCGATGACCGGGTCGGGCAGGGCCTGCCGGTCGCGTACGACGGCGGCGAGCACGTCGGCCATGTCCGCGCGGCCCTTGACCGCCGCGGCCCCGGCGGTGTCGGTGGCGGTCGCCTTCACGCCGGGGAACAGCTCGCCCACGGTCGCCAGCAGCACGCCCGTCTCCCCGAGCGAGGGCAGCACCTCGCCGATGTAGCCGAGGAAGGCCGGGTTGGGGCCGACGATCAGCACGGCCCGGCGGGCGAGCAGCTCCCGGTGCTCGTAGAGCAGGTAGGCGGCCCGGTGCAGCGCGACGGCGGTCTTGCCGGTGCCGGGCCCGCCCTCGACCACGAGCACGCCGCGGTGCGGGGCGCGGATGATGCGGTCCTGGTCGGCCTGGATGGTGCGCACGATGTCACCCATCCGGCCGGTGCGCGCGGAGTTCAGCGCGGCCAGCAGCACCGCGTCGCCGGTCGGGTCCTCGTGGCCGGTGCGGGTGGCGTCGCCCAGGTCGAGGATCTCGTCGTGCAGGGCGGTGACCCGGCGGCCCTCGCTGGAGATGTGCCGTCGGCGGCGCAGACCCATCGGGGTGTGGCCCGTGGCCAGGTAGAACGGGCGGGCGACGGCGGCCCGCCAGTCGATCAGGACCGGGGTGCGCTCGGCGTCGTCGGCGCGCAGCCCGACGCGGCCGATGTGATGGGTGACGCCGTCGGACAGGTCGATCCGCCCGAAGCAGAGCGAGCCGTCCACGGAGTTCAGCGCGGCGAGCAGTCCGGAGCGCTCGGCGACGAGGATGTCCCGTTCCAGCCGGGCCTGCATGGGCGTGTTGCCCTGGGCGAGGGCGTCCGTGACGGAGGCCTCGGTGTCACCGCGCAGCGCGTCGACGCGCGCGTACAGCCCGTCGATGAATTCCTGTTCCTGCCGCAATTCATCGTCGGAGAATCCGGTGTTTGACAATTCCACTCCCGCCCGCATATACTGTGGTCACTGGACTTCTCCGCGACCACAATCTTCGTGAAGTCGCGAACCACTGAATATACGCAAAGAAATCCCCCGAGCGCAATTGCCCGGGGGATTTCTCGTGGTGGTGGGCGCCTCACAGTACGTCGGCCAGCTCCTCGAGGAGCCGCCGCTTGGGCCGCGCGCCGACCATGGACCGTACGGGTTCGCCGCCGCGGAACACCATGAACGTCGGCATCGAGAGCACCTTGTAGGCGTTCGTGATGTCGGGGTTGCGGTCCACGTTCAGCTGGACCACCTTGAGGCGGTCGGCCTCCTCCGCGGCGAGCGCGCTGAGCACCGGACCCATCTGCCGGCACGGCGGGCACCAGTCGGCGGTGAACTCCACCAGCACCGGCAGTTCGGCGCCCAGCACCTCCCCCGCGAAGTCCGCGTCGGTCACCTCGGCCACAGCCTTGGCCTGGCTCGTCATTTCCGCCCTCCCAGCTCGCACACCGGTTCCGGACCCCCCGGAACCAGCGACTCGGCGGCCAGCCCGTCCCGCGCCAGCTCGGCCCGCGCCAGCTGGGCGGCGACCTGCGCGCGCACCGCCCCCAGCTCGCCGATCAGCGCGTCCAGCTCGTCCAGCTTGCGCCGGTAGACCACGAGCGACGCCGGACAGGAGTCCCCCTGCGGATGCCCGGCCCGCAGGCACTCCACGAAGGGCCGCGTCTCCTCCAGGTCGAACCCGAAGTCCTGCAACGTCCTGATCTGCCGCAGCAGCCGCAGGTCACGCTCGTCGTACGTCCGGTACCCGTGCGCGTCCCGCCGCGCGGGCAGCAGTCCGCGCGACTCGTAGTACCGCAGCGTCCGCGTCGTGGTCCCGGCCCGTTCGGCCAGCTCGCCGATTCGCATGTCGACGACGGTACGGGTTGACGTCGGCGTCAAGGCAAGGACTTCAGACCATCACCCCCGCCGACTCCTCCACCTCCAGCAGCGAGGCGCTGCGGCGTTCCTCCTCGAAGGCGCGGCGCCCGCCGCGCAGGCCGAAGAGGCGTTTGGTGACGGCGATGTAGAGGACGGCGAGGATGTTGAGGGCCAGGGTGGCGATCTTCACCGCGCTGATGTGCTCGGTGAGTTCGTAGATCTCCAGCGGGAGGAAGGCGGCGGTGGCGACCACCGTCAGGTACTCCGCCCAGCGCTTGGCGTACCAGAGGCCGACGGCCTCGACGATCTCGATCAGCGCGTAGGCCAGCAGCAGTCCGGCCACCAGCAGCAGCGTGGAGTGCTTGTAGCCGAAGGTCTTCTGGATGGTGCCGACGACCGGTGAGTGGTCGAGGTCGTAGTGGAAGTGCCTGAAGACGGGGCGGAAGACGTCCAGGTACTCGTTGAACAGGCGGCGCACCGCGTCCTGGCTGTTGCTGAATCTCCAGACGGCGACCGCCACCAGGACGATGAACACCCCGCGCACGACCCGCTCCAGGGCGAGGAAGCGCAGGATGAACAGGTCCCGCAGCACCTTGCCGCGCGGCACGAGCGGGGCTTCGGCGGCCGGTCCCGAACCGTGCGGGTCGCCGAGCGCGAAGTCGCCGCAGCGCAGGCAGCGCCAGACCTCGCCGACAGGAGTGTCGGCGTGCAGCCGGATGCGCAGCCGGGGGTCGTCCGGCGCGTAGGTCACATGGCCCTTGCGCGCGCACGTGCGCCGGTCCCAGTCGATCGCCATCCCCCGTTGCCTCCATCTGCGTGTGCGTGTGTACGCGGCCGTGCCGCGCCGGTCGATCCGGCACGGCACGGTAGTGCATCGCGGTAAGAGACGCCGACCAGGGGCGTTTCAGTTCACGCCGCTGCCCACGGGCTCCTTGGCCTCCTCCGCCGGTTGCGTCGCGCGGGCGGTGCGGCGCGGCAGCAGCAGGGCCACGGCGAGGGTGCCCGCGCCGAGGATCACGGCGCCGATCAGGCTGGTGTGGGAGACGGCGTCGGCGAAGGAGGAGCCGACGGCGTCCTTCATCTGCCGGGCGCCCTGGACGAGCTGCCCGGCCTGGGCCTTCAGCTGGGCGGCCTGGTGGGGGTCGGTCGTCTGCGCGGCCTGCGCGGCGAGGTGCCGGGCCTTCTCGCCGATGCCCTGGGCGACGGCGTATCCGGCGCCGACGGAGTCCTGGGCGGTGGCCAGGGCGCTCGCCGGGAGCTTGCTGCCCGTGGTGGCGTCGGCGAGGTGGGAGGAGTACGAGGTCGACAGGAGCGAGCCGAGGATGGCGATGCCGAGCGAGCCGCCCAGTTCGATCGAGGTGTCGTTGACGGCGCCGCCGACACCCAGCTCGGGCTCCGGGAACGCGCCCATGATCGCGTCGGTGCAGGGCGAGAGGGCGAGGCCGATGGCCAGACCGAGGATGATCAGGGGCGCCACGAAGTCGCCGTACGAGGAGGAGCCGTCGACCTGGGTGAGCAGGGCGAGCGCGACGGTGCCGCCGACCATGCCCGCGGTGACGGTCCACTTCATGCCGACGCGCGGGGTGAGGTAGCCGGTCAGGGCCGAGCCGACGAAGACCGCGCCGGCCAGCGGCAGCATCCGGACGCCGGTGGCGAGGGCGTCGTAGCCGAGCACGAACTGGAGGTGCTGGGTGAGGTAGTAGAAGGCGCCGAAGACGGCCAGGAAGAACAGGGCGACGGCGAGGTTGGAGCCGGCGAAGCGGCGGTCGGTGAAGCGGCGCACGTCGAGGATGGGGCGCGGGTGGCGCAGTTCCCACAGGACGAAGGCCAGCAGGCCGGCGCCCGCGACGACGGCCGCGGTGACCGCCTTGGTGTCCCAGCCGAAGTGCGGTCCTTCGATGATCATGTAGACCAGGGAGCCCACCCAGAGCACGGACAGCAGGCCGCCGACGTAGTCGATGCGGTGGTCGCCGTCGGCCGGCCGGCTCGCCCTGGACGGCGGGACGAGGACGAAGGCGGCGACGAGGGCGACCGCGGCGATCGGCACGTTGATCAGGAAGGTCGAGGCCCAGCCGTGGTTCTTGAGCAGCGCGCCGGCGACGACCGGCCCGGCGGCTATGGCGAGTCCGGCGGTGGCGGTCCACAGGGTGATGGCCTTGGCGCGTTCGGCGCGCGGGAAGGTGGCGGCCAGCAGGGACAGCGTGGCGGGCATGATCAGGGCGGCGCCGACGCCCATGACCGCGCGGGCGGCGATGACGGTGGCGGCGCTGTCGGCGAGCGAGCCGAAGACGGCTCCGCCGCCGAAGACGACGAGTCCGAGGGCGAGGGCGCCGCGTCGGCTGTACTTGTCGCCGATCGCGCCGAGCAGCAGCATCAGCGCCGCGTAGGGGACGGTGTAGCCGTCGATCACCCATTGCAGGTCGGCGCCGGACAGACCCAGGTCGCGGGTCATGTCGGGGGCGGCGACGGTGAGGGCGGTGTTGGCCATCACGATGATCAGCAGGCTCAGGCAGAGCACCAGGAGCGCCCACCAGCGCCGGGCGTAGGGGCGGTCCGTCCTGTCGACCGGTTCGGTCATGACGAGTCGCATGGCAGGGGTCGCCTTCCTCGGATGCGCGACGGTACGTGCACGGTGACCGCGGGCACGTACGGCTACTTGCACGGTGACTACTTGCACAGTGGTGTGCATTTGCACAACCATGTGCAATGTACGCCGCTGCACAACTGTGTGCAAGTCGCGAGGAGGGCACAATGTCAGCCATGACCACGGGTAACACCACGCGCGCCGACGCAAACCGGCGACGCATCCTCGACGTCGCCCTCGCCGAGCTGCTGCGCGACCCCGACGCGTCCATGGACCAGATCGCGCGCGCCGCGGGTGTCGTACGGCGCACGGTGTACGGGCACTTCCCCAGCCGCGAGGCGCTGATCAGCACGCTCGTCGACGACGCCGTGCAGGTGCTGGCCGACGCGCACGCGAGGGGCCGCGAGGGCGTCGAGGACCCGGCGGAGGCGCTGGCGCGTTCGGTGCTGGCGATCTGGCCGATCGCCGACCGCTACCGGCTGCTGGTGGCGCTCGCCCAGCGCACCGTCACCATGGAGGGCATCCGCGAGCGCCTGGCCCCGGTGCGCAGCAGGTGCGCGGACCTGCTCCAGCACGGTGTCGAGCGGGGCGTCTTCAGCTCCCCGTTGCCCGCGCCCGCGCTCGCGCACGTCCACGAGCAGATCCTGTTCGCCCTGATGGAAGCGGTGAACGACGGCCTGCTGGCCGCGGGCGAGGCGGGCCGCTCGGCCGCCGTCACGGTCCTCACGTCGGCGGGGGTACCGGCCGCACCGGCGGGGGCACTGGTGTCGCGGCTGAGCGGCTGAGCGGTGGAGCGGTGGAGCGGCCGAGCGATTGTCAGCGGCCCATCGGCCCCCGCCCCGCCCGAACCCCCGGAGCACGCGAAAAAGCCGAGCGGCCGGGGCCCACGGGGGAGAGCCTCGGCCGCTCGGCGGCTTCTTCGGTCGGCGTACGCCTTCTCGACCGGACGGACGCCGTTTTGGGCCGGCGTGCGTCCTTCTCCGGCCGGCGTGCGTCCTTCTCCGGCCGGTGTGTGCATTCTCGGCCGGTGTACGTCCTCTCAGCCGGTGTACGCCTTCTTCGTCGCCGGACGCCCGGCCCGGGTTCAGGCGGGGCCGGGCGTCCGGAGCGGGGACCGCCGGGATCCCCGTGAGTACGCCGGCGGGCCGGGCCCGGGGGCCGCTCGCGCGCCGGCGTACCGGTCCCGGTCAGGCCTTGGCCAGTTCCTTCCCGTCGTCCTCCCGCTGCTCCGGGAGCCCGGCGGCGGGGACCGCGTCGTGCTCGGAGTCGTCCAGGAGGGTGCGCTCGTCGAAGGGGAGGTCACCGGCGAGGACCCGGCGCACGCGGTCCTTGTCGACCTCTCCGGTCCAGGTGCCGATCAGCAGGGTGGCGACGGCGTTGCCCGCGAAGTTGGTGAGGGCGCGGGCCTCGCTCATGAAGCGGTCGATGCCGACGATGAGGCCGACGCCGTCGACCAGGGCGGGCTTGTGGGACTGGAGGGCTCCGGCGAGCGTGGCGAGGCCCGCGCCGGTGACGCCCGCCGCGCCCTTGGACGCGATCATCATGAACAGCAGCAGGGTGATCTGCTGGCCGATGGAGAGCGGCTGGTCCATGGCGTCGGCGATGAACAGCGAGGCCATCGTCAGGTAGATCATGGTGCCGTCGAGGTTGAAGGAGTAGCCGGTCGGCACGGTGATGCCGACGACCGGGCGGCTCACGCCCAGGTGCTCCATCTTGGCGATCAGCCGGGGCAGCGCGGATTCGGACGACGACGTCGACAGGATCAGCAGGAACTCACGGCCCAGGTACTTCAGCAGGTGGAGGATGTTGACCCCGGCCACCAGCCGGGTCATCGCCCCGAGCACCACGATCACGAAGAGCAGACAGGTGGCGTAGAAGCCGAACATGATCGTGGCGAGGGCCTTCAGGGCGTCGATGCCCGTCTCGCCGACGACGGCGGCCATGGCGCCGAAGGCACCGATCGGCGCGGCCCACATGATCATGGCGAGGACGCGGAAGACCAGCCGCTGGATGTGCTCGACCCCGCGCAGCACCGGCTCGCCCTTGCGGCCCATGGCCTGGAGCGCGAATCCGACGAGCAGGGCGACCAGCAGGGTCTGCAGCACCTGGCCCTCGGTGAAGGAGGACACGAGCGTGGTCGGGATGATCCCGAGCACGAAGTCGACCGGGCCCTCCTTCGCGGCGTCGGCCTGGGCATGGCCCACGCCCTTGACCGCCTCGGTGAGGTGCATGCCGCTGCCGGGGTGCACGAGGTTGCCGATCACCAGGCCGATGGCCAGCGCGACGAACGACATGGCGACGAAGTAGCCGAGGGCGAGGCCGCCCACCTTGCCGACCTTCGCGGCCTTGCGCACCGAACCGACGCCGAGCACGATCGTGCAGAAGATGATCGGCGAGATCATCATCTTGATCAGGTTCACGAAGCCCGTACCGAGCGGCTTCAGCTCCTTGGCGAAGCCCGGTGCGGCGAACCCGATGATCACGCCGAGGACCACGGCGGCGATCACCGCCACGTAGAGGTAGTGGGTGCGGTCCCGCTTGGCTGCGGGGCCGGGCCCGGGTGCGGGTGCGGCAGGTGCCGTATCGGCTGCGCTGGTCACGGCGGCCCTCCTTGACGACGTCATCGGCATCACCGGCGTGCGGCTCACGTCCGGGGGATTTCGGGGATGCCGTGACTATCTCCCGTCGTGTGAGGGCGGTCACCCTTCCGTTCATTTAGTTCACGCCAGAACGGAGAGGCAGACTGACGGCATGCGCATACCCGCCTTCCCCAGACCTCGCAGCCTGGCGGGCCAGCTCTTCGCGATGCAGGCCGTGCTGCTCGCGCTCGTGGTGGCCGGATACGCGCTGTTCACCTTCGTCAGCGACCGCGGCCAGGCGGAGAGCGCGGCCCGCCGCCAGACCACGGCTGTGGCCCGTTCGATCGCCGACTCCCCCTCCGTGCGCTCCGCGATCCGCTCCGCCGACCCCACCGCCCAGCTCCAGCCGTACGCGCTCGAGGTACAGCGGGACACCGGGGTCGACTTCGTCACGATCATGACTCCGCAGGGCATCCGCTGGACCCACCCGGACCCGGACGAGATCGGCAGGCCGTTCCTCGGCAACATCTCCCGCGCCCTGCGCGGCGAGTCCTTCACCGAGACCTACACCGGCACCCTCGGCCCCTCCGTGCGCGCCGTCACCCCCGTCGAGGACAACGGCCGCGTCATCGGCCTGGTCAGCGCCGGCATCAAGGTCGAGGCGATCAGCCGGCGGATCCAGGAGCAGGTCACGGCCCTGTTCGGGGTCGCGGGCGGCATCCTCGCGCTGGGTGCGGTCGCCACCTACGTCATCAACGCGCGGCTGCGCCGGCACACCCACGGCATGAACGCCGACGAACTGAGCCGGATGCACGACTACCACCAGGCCGCGCTGCACGCGGTGCGCGAGGGCCTGCTGATGCTGGACTCGCACTACCGGGTGGCCCTCATCAACGACGGCGGCCGGGAACTGCTCGGGGTGGGCGGCGAGGCCGGCGAGGCGGAGGTGGTGGGCAGGTCGGTGACCGAGCTGGGCCTGCCGGCCCCGCTGACGGGCGCCCTGCTGGCGTCCGAGCCCCGGGTGGACGAGGTGCACCTGACGGACGCCCGCGTCCTGGTCGTGAACACCTCGCCGGTCTCGGGCGGGCAGCGCCGGGGCACGGTGGTCACCCTGCGCGATGTCACCGAACTGCAGGCGCTCATGGGCGAGCTGGACTCCGAGCGCGGTTTCACGCAGGCGCTGCGTTCGCAGGCGCACGAGGCGGCGAACCGGCTGCACACGGTGGTGTCCCTGATCGAGCTGGGCCGCGCCGAGGAGGCGGTGGAGTTCGCCACGGCGGAACTGGAGCTGGCGCAGGCCCTGACCGACCAGGTGGTGGCGGCGGTCGGCGAACCGGTGCTGGCCGCGCTGCTGCTCGGCAAGACCGCACAGGCCAACGAGCGGGGCGTGGAGCTGGTGGTGTCCGAGGACAGCGGCCTGGACGACGGGCTGCTCCCCCGCTCCCTGCCGTCCCGGGACCTGGTGACGATCCTCGGCAACCTCGTCGACAACGCGGTGGACGCGGTCCAGGGCGGCGCGCGGGCCCGGGTGACGGTGACGGTGGGCGCGGCGGGCACCGAGCTGCTGCTGCGGGTCGCGGACAGCGGCCCCGGCGTCGACCCGGACCACGCGGACCTGGTCTTCCAGCGCGGCTTCACGACCAAGCCGGCCGGCCCCGGCGGCCGGGGGCTCGGGCTCGCGCTGGCCCGGCAGGCGGTGCAGCGGCACCGGGGGACACTGACGGTGACGGACGCGGCGGAGGGCGGCGCCGCGTTCGAGGCACGGCTCCCCCTGGGCGAGCCGGCGGCCGCCTCCCGGCCCCCCGCGCAGGCTCCCACGGACGGCGAGGCCACGGACGGCAAGGCCACGGACGGCAAGGCCCCGGACGACGGCACCGAAGGCGCGGACCTCGCAGACAGCACCGGCAGCACGGACGACACCGGGAGCACCGGGAGCACAGACAGCACCGGGAGCACAGACAGCACAGACAGCACGAGGACGGCGGGACGGAGCGCATGACGGACGGCGGCAGCGGCAGACAGCGGGAGGGCGGCCCGGAGGGACAGCCCATCCGGGTCCTGGTGGTGGAGGACGACCCGGTCGCGGCCGACGCGCACGTGATGTACGTGGGCCGGGTGCCGGGGTTCGTGGCGGTGGGCAAGGCGCACACCGGCGCCGAGGCCCGGCGGGCGCTGGAGCGCACGCCGGTGGACCTGCTCCTGCTCGACCTGCACCTGCCGGACGTGCACGGCCTCCAGCTCGCCCGCTCGCTGCGGGCCGCCGGCCACCACGCGGACGTCATCGCGGTGACGTCGGCCCGGGACCTCGCGGTGGTGCGGGAGGGCGTCTCGCTCGGCGTGGTCCAGTACGTCCTCAAGCCGTTCACCTTCGCCACCCTGCGGGACCGGCTGGTCCGCTACGCCGAGTTCCACGCGGCGGTCGGCGAGGCCAGCGGCCAGGACGAGGTCGACCGCGCCCTCGCCACCCTGCGCGCGCCCGGCCCCGCCGCCCTCCCCAAGGGCCTCAGCGCCCCCACCCTGCGACGCGTGACGGACGCCCTGCGCGACGCCGCCGAGGGCCTCACGGCCGCCGGGCTCGCCGAGTCCATCGGCATCTCCCGCATCACGGCCCGCCGCTACCTCGAACACCTGGTGGACACCGGCCGCGCCGGCCGCCGCCCGCTGTACGGCCAGGTGGGCAGGCCGGAGCTGGTGTACCGGTGGGGGCCGGGGCGGTGAGGGGGCGGCGCGCGGCAAGGCGCCGGGCACGGCGTCCGTAGGTTCGTACAACCCGTCATCCTGTGGGAACGGCCCGTAGTCACCGGGGCCGCGGCCTCCTAGCTTGTGCGGGTGCAGCCACCCTCCGCTCTTCCGTTCAACGCCCCCGCCGCCCGCCGGATCCGCGCCGCGCTCGGGATGGGGCCCGAGCACGTCGCCCACGGCATGCGGGTCTCCTACGGGCTGGGGTACGTCACTCCCGACCTGGTGGTCGCCTGGGAGCGCGGGGTCGCCTCGCCCTCGGGGCCGGAGCTGACCGCGCTGGCCGGGGTGCTGTGGTGCGCGCCGGCGGAGCTGATCGGGCGGCCGCGCAGCCTGCGCGAACACCGCATCGCCCGCGGCCTGCGGCCGGAGGACGTGGCCCGTGCCGTCGGTCTCGAACCGCCGCGGTACCTGCGGATGGAGGAGCGCGAGGACTGGCGCGGCACCGAGCGGCAGTCGGCCGCGCTCGCCGACGTGCTCGCCCTGTCGCTGCCCGACTTCGTCGCCGTCACCGGCCGCGAGGAGCACCTCGCGGGGCTGCTGCGCAGCGCCGTCGGCACCCGCTGGCAGGGCTACGTCCGCCCGGTGGGCAAGGCGGTGCCCCTGGAGCGGCGGCTGCTGGAGAAGGTCCTCCAGCAACTGCACCAGGACTACCAGGGGCAGATGGTCGCCTCGCTGAGCTGGGGCGGCACCAGCGCGGCCGGCGATGCGGGCGACGCGGGCCGGGACTTCCTCGACCGGATCGTGGAGCACTTCTGGACCCGGGTCGAGGCAGCCCCGTAGGAAGATCCCGGGAAAGGCGCCGCGGGAAGCCGGGAGGAAGATCCGGGGAAAGGCGCCGCGGGAAGCCGGGAGGAAGATCCGGGGAAAGGCGCCGCGAGAAGCCGGGAGGAAGGTCTAGAAGACCGACTCCGCCTCGTCCATGCGGTCCTTCGGCACCGTCTTCAGCTCGGTCACGGCCTCCGCGAGCGGCACCATCACGATGTCGGTGCCGCGCAGCGAGGTCATGTGGCCGAACTCGCCGCGGTGCGCGGCCTCCACCGCGTGCCAGCCGAAGCGGGTGGCGAGGACCCGGTCGTAGGCCGTGGGGACGCCGCCGCGCTGGACGTGGCCGAGGATGACCGGCTTGGCCTCCTTGCCGAGCCGCTTCTCCAGCTCGTACGCCAGCGCCGTGCCGATGCCCTGGAAGCGCTCGTGGCCGTACTTGTCGATCGCGCCCTTGCCGTAGTCCATGCTGCCCTCGGCGGGGTGGGCGCCCTCGGCGACGCAGATCACGGCGAACTTCTTGCCGCGGGCGAAGCGCTCCTCGACCATCTTGACCAGGTCGGCGGGGTCGAAGGGCCGCTCGGGCAGGCAGATTCCGTGCGCGCCGGCGGCCATGCCGGACTCCAGGGCGATCCAGCCCGCGTGCCGGCCCATGACCTCGACGACCATCACCCGCTGGTGGGACTCGGCGGTGGTCTTGAGCCGGTCCATCGCCTCGGTGGCCACGCCGACGGCGGTGTCGAAGCCGAAGGTGCGGTCGGTGGAGGAGATGTCGTTGTCGATCGTCTTCGGCACGCCCACCACCGGCAGCCCGGCGTCCGACAGCATCCGCGCGGCCGTCAGGGTGCCCTCGCCGCCGATCGGGATGAGCGCGTCGATGCCGAAGCGGTGGATCATGTCGGAGGCGTTCTCGCAGGCCTCGCGCAGCCGGTTCCGCTCCAGCCGGGAGGAGCCGAGGATGGTGCCGCCGCGGGCCAGGATGCCGCTGACCGCGTTGAGGCCCAGCTCGCGGTAGCGTCCGTCGAGCAGGCCGGCGTAGCCGTCCTCGAAACCGATGACCTCGTCGCCGTACGTCGTGACCGCCCGGTGCACCACCGACCGGATCACCGCGTTCAGTCCCGGACAGTCGCCGCCTGCCGTGAGAACTCCGATACGCATCGTGCTGTGTCTCCTGCCCACTGTTGACACCGGTGATCCTGTCCGATTGTTTCACGTCCCGGGGGCGGCTACGTCTTGACGGGGGCCCTGGCCGCCTGCCGGGAGCCCCGCTCTCTTGACGGGCGCCTTATCTAGCGGCGGGGGTATTGTCAAGAGGGTTCCGCTCACCTCGGTGGGCGATTTTTGTCCCCCCGTACGTCCCCGCACCTCCACCGCGCACCCCCGCCCCGACGAAACGGAGAGCCCGCGTGACCCGCAGCGTGTACGTGACCGGCATCGACCGCGGTGACGGCCGCCAGGTCGTCGAGCTGGGTGTCATGGAGCTGCTGACCCGGCAGGTCGACCGGGTGGGCGTCTTCCGCCCCCTGGTCCACGACGGACCGGACCGCCTCTTCGAACTGCTGCGCGCCCGCTACCGGCTGACCCAGGACCCCACCACGGTCTACGGCATGGCCTACCACGAGGCGTCCTCGCTCCAGGCCGAGCAGGGCACCGACGAGCTGGTCTCCACGCTCGTCGACCGCTTCCACCGGGTGGCCCGGGACTACGACGTCGTCCTCGTCCTCGGCACCGACTTCGCCGACACCCAGCTCCCCGACGAGCTGTCCCTCAACGCCCGGTTCGCCAACGAGTTCGGCGCCTCGGTGATCCCCGTCGTCGGCGGCCGCAAGCAGAGCGCCGAGTCGGTGCTCGCCGAGACCCGCAACGCCTACCGCGCCTACGACGGCCTGGGCTGCGACGTCCTGGCCATGGTCACCAACCGGGTGGCCCGCGAGGACCGCGACGAGATAGCCGGGCGGCTGACCGGCCGCCTGCCCGTGCCCTGTTTCGTGGTGCCCGACGAGCCCGCCCTGTCGGCGCCGACGGTCGCGCAGATCACCCACGCCCTGGACGGCAGGATCCTGCTGGGCGACGACTCGGGGCTGGCCCGCGACGCGCTCGACTTCGTCTTCGGCGGCGCCATGCTGCCCAACCTGCTCAAGGCGCTGACCCCCGGCTGCCTCGTCGTCACCCCCGGCGACCGCGCCGACCTGGTCGTCGGTTCGCTCGCCGCGCACAGCGCCGGCACCCCGCCGATCGCCGGCGTCCTGCTCACCCTGGGCGAGGAGCCCGGCGAGGAGATCCTGACGCTGGCCGCCCGGCTCGCCCCCGGCACCCCCGTCGTCTCGGTGTCCGGCAACAGCTTCCCCACCGCCGAACGCCTGTTCTCCCTGGAGGGCAAGCTGAACGCGGCCACCCCGCGCAAGGCGGAGACCGCCCTCGGCCTGTTCGAGCGGTACGTCGACACCACCGACCTCAACAAGCGGGTGTCCGCGCCGAGCAGCGACCGGCTCACCCCGATGATGTTCGAACACAAGCTGCTCGAACAGGCCCGCACCGACAAGCGCCGGGTCGTCCTGCCCGAGGGCACCGAGGAACGCGTGCTGCACGCGGCGGAGGTACTGCTGCGCCGCGGGGTGTGCGACCTGACGCTGCTCGGTCCGGTGGACGCGATCCGCAAGAAGGCCGCCGACCTCGGCATCGACCTCGCGGGCACCCAGCTCATCGACCCGGCCGTCTCCGGGCTGCGCGACTCCTTCGCCGAGCAGTACGCCCGGCTGCGCGCCCACAAGGGCGTCACGGTCGAGCTGGCGTACGACGTCGTCTCCGACGTGAACTACTTCGGCACGCTGATGGTGCAGGAGGGTCTGGCCGACGGCATGGTCTCCGGTTCCGTGCACTCCACGGCCGCCACCATCCGGCCCGCCTTCGAGATCATCAAGACAAGGGGGGCCGCGCGCAGCGCGTCGGGTGGGGCGGTGGCGGGCGACGGGAGGGCGAAGCCGGAGGCGTCGATCGTCTCCTCCGTCTTCTTCATGTGCCTGGCCGACAAGGTGCTCGTCTACGGCGACTGCGCGGTCAACCCCGACCCGGACGCCGAGCAGCTCGCCGACATCGCCGTCCAGTCGGCGGCCACCGCCGCCCAGTTCGGGGTGGAGCCGCGGATCGCGATGCTGTCGTACTCCACCGGCACGTCCGGCTCGGGTGCCGACGTGGACAAGGTGCGCGAGGCGACCGACCTGGTGCGGCTGCGCCGCCCGGACCTGATGATCGAGGGGCCGATCCAGTACGACGCCGCCGTGGAGCCGTCGGTCGCCGCGACCAAGCTGCCGGGCTCGGAGGTCGCCGGCCAGGCCAGCGTGCTGGTCTTCCCCGACCTGAACACCGGCAACAACACGTACAAGGCCGTGCAGCGCTCGGCCGGCGCGATCGCGGTCGGCCCGGTCCTCCAGGGCCTGCGCAAGCCGGTCAACGACCTCTCCCGCGGCGCCCTCGTCCAGGACATCGTCAACACCGTCGCCATCACCGCGATCCAGGCCCAGGACCAGGCCAGGACACCCGCCGCGCCCACCACGGCCGCACCCGCCACGCCCACCACGCCCGCCCGCTGACGTCCCAGAGAGAACCTCGAACACCGTGAATGCGACCCGCGTCCTCGTCCTCAACTCCGGCTCCTCGTCGCTGAAGTACCAGCTGCTCGACATGCGCGACGCGAGCCGGCTCGCCGTCGGCCTGGTCGAACGCATCGGTGAGCAGACCTCCCGGCTCAAGCACACCTGTCTGACCGGCGGCGAGACCCGGGAGCAGAACGGCCCGATCGCCGACCACGACGGCGCGCTGAAGGCCGTCGCCGAGGAACTGGCCAGGGACGGGCTCGGCCTGGACTCCCCCGAACTGGCCGCGATCGGGCACCGCGTGGTGCACGGCGGCATGTTCTTCACCGAGCCGACCGTCATCGACGACGCGGTCCTCACCGAGATCGAGCGGCTGATCCCGGTGGCGCCGCTGCACAACCCGGCCAACCTCACCGGCATCCGCACCGCCACGGCGCTGCGCCCCGACCTGCCGCAGGTCGCCGTCTTCGACACCGCCTTCCACACCACGATGCCGGAGCCTGCCGCCCGCTACGCGATCGAGCCGAAGCTCGCGGACCGGTTCCGGGTGCGTCGCTACGGCTTCCACGGCACCTCGCACGCCTACGTCTCCCGCAGGACGGCCGAGCTGCTGGGCAAGGCTCCCGAGGACGTCAACGTGATCGTGCTGCACCTGGGCAACGGCGCCTCCGCCTCGGCGGTGCGCGGCGGGCGGTGCGTGGACACCTCCATGGGGCTCACCCCGCTGGAGGGGCTGGTGATGGGCACGCGTTCGGGCGACCTGGACCCGGCGGTCATCTTCCATTTGCAGCGCGTTGGCGGAATGTCCATGGACGAGATCGACACTCTTCTCAACAAGAGGAGCGGTCTGTTCGGCCTCTGCGGCGACAACGACATGCGGGAGATACGGCGCCGGATCGAGGAGGGCGACGAGCAGGCGCGGCTCGCCTTCGAGATCTACATCCACCGGCTGAAGAAGTACATCGGCGCCTATTACGCGGTACTCGGCACCGTGGACGCGGTCGCCTTCACGGCCGGGGTCGGGGAGAACGCGGACTTCGTGCGCGCGGCGGCCCTCGCGGACCTGGAGGGGCTGGGCCTGGCGGTGGACGGCGCGCGGAACGCCGTTCGCGGTGGCGAGGCGCGGCTGATCTCGCCCGAGGGCGCGCGGGTCGCCGTGGCCGTCGTCCCCACGGACGAGGAAATGGAGATCGCCGCGCAGACCTATGCCCTCGTAGGAAAGGACGAGTAAGCCCGGGTAAGGACGAGCGAGAGAAGACAATCAAGGACAAGCGAGGACAACCGAATTCGACCGGCATCCCCACCGGCACTTCCAGCGGCACTCGACTGAGCGCAGACCCGCCCACTTGTATATTCCGCCAGACGGAATATTCCGCAGCGAAACAAACCGATAGGATCGCCCCATGCGCCGTTCGAAAATCGTCTGTACTCTCGGCCCCGCGGTCGACTCCCACGAGCAGCTCGTCGCGCTGATCGAGGCCGGCATGAACGTGGCCCGCTTCAACTTCAGCCACGGCACCCACGCCGAGCACCAGGGCCGGTACGACCGGGTCCGTGCCGCGTCCAAGGAGACCGGCCGGGCCATCGCCGTACTCGCCGACCTGCAGGGCCCGAAGATCCGCCTCGAGACCTTCGCCGAGGGCCCCGTCGAGCTGCAGCGGGGTGACGAGTTCACGATCACCACCGAGGACGTCCCGGGCGACAAGCAGATCTGCGGTACGACGTACAAGGGGCTGCCGGGCGACGTCTCGCGCGGTGACCAGGTCCTGATCAACGACGGCAACGTCGAGCTGAAGGTCCTGGACGTCGAGGGCCCGCGGGTGAAGACGATCGTCATCGAGGGCGGCGTCATCTCCGACCACAAGGGCATCAACCTGCCCGGCGCGGCCGTGAACGTGCCCGCGCTGTCCGAGAAGGACATCGAGGACCTGCGTTTCGCGCTCCGCATGGGCTGCGACATGGTGGCCCTGTCCTTCGTCCGGGACGCCAAGGACGTCGCCGACGTCCACCGCGTCATGGACGAGGAGGGCCGTCGCGTCCCGGTCATCGCCAAGGTGGAGAAGCCGCAGGCGGTGGAGAACATGCAGGACGTCGTGATGGCGTTCGACGGCGTGATGGTGGCCCGCGGCGACCTGGCCGTGGAGTACCCGCTCGAGAAGGTCCCGATGGTGCAGAAGCGCCTGATCGAGCTGTGCCGGCGCAACGCCAAGCCGGTGATCGTGGCGACCCAGATGATGGAGTCGATGATCACCAACTCCCGCCCGACCCGCGCCGAGGCCTCCGACGTCGCCAACGCGATCCTGGACGGCGCCGACGCGGTGATGCTGTCCGCCGAGTCGAGCGTGGGCGCGTACCCGATCGAGACCGTCAAGACGATGTCGAAGATCGTCGCCGCGGCCGAGGAGGAGCTGCTCTCCAAGGGTCTGCAGCCGCTGGTCCCGGGCAAGAAGCCGCGCACGCAGGGCGGTTCGGTGGCCCGTGCCGCCGCCGAGATCGCCGACTTCCTCGGCGGCAAGGGCCTGGTGGCCTTCACCCAGTCCGGCGACACGGCCCGACGGCTGTCCCGCTACCGCGCGACCCAGCCGATCCTCGCCTTCACCACGGACGAGTCCACCCGCAACCAGCTGGCGCTCAGCTGGGGCGTGGAGTCGCACGTCGTGCCGTTCGTCAACAGCACCGACGAAATGGTCGACCTGGTCGACCAGGAGCTGATCAAGCTCAAGCGGTTCAACGAGGGTGACGTCGTGATCATCACCGCCGGCTCCCCGCCCGGCGTCCCCGGCACCACGAACATGGTCCGCGTCCACCACCTGGGCGGCGGCGAGCGCGACTGACGTCGCCGGGCACGGAGCCCGTACGGGTTCGCGTACGCGATCGAGGGCGCCCTCGCCGGGATCGGCGGGGGCGCCCTCGTGGTGCGGCTCCCGGAACGGGCTCGATGGGGCGTTCAGACGCCGTCGGTGGTGTAGAGGTGCATTCCGGGAATGTTCAGATTGCCGCCGAACTGGGCCGCCTGGACCACGTGGACCTTGGTGAAGTAGATCAGCGGGATGTCCAGCGGGGGCGGGCTGTCCGGGCTGAACGTGATGGGGAGCAGTCCGAGCAGGTTGCCGGAGATGCTCTCGGTGTACATCACCGTGTCACCGCCGGTGATCTTGGACGTCGACCCCTTGGCCGCCTGCACGTGGTACGTCTTGCCGGCGTCCTTGTCCTTCACCGTCTGGTGCAGGTCGCCGATGTCGGTGCCGGCGGATATGACGTACTTCAGGACCTTCTTGACCGTGCCGTTGGCGGTCCTGACCTCGACGACGCCCTTGTAGCTGGCGCCCTTGAGCGTCAGCGAGCTGGCGTCCAGGTACCACGGATCGTCCGCCAGGGGCATCCTGTTGTCGACGCCTCCCTGGGCGTCGGTGGCCGCCGGACAGTCCCCGGGGTCCGTGCTCGCGCTCGTGGACGGGCTGGGCGAGGAAGTGGCGTCCTTGACGGCGTCCTCGGTCTTCTTCTTCGCGTCGTCGACGGTGCCCTTGACGGTGTCCTTGACGGCGCCGGTGGTGTCCTCGGCCGCCTTGGACGCCGCGTCGGTCGCGCCCTTCACGGTGCCGTCGACCGTGTCGGTGACCTTCTTGGTGGTGTCCTTCACGGTGTCGGACGCCGTCTTGCCCAGGTCCTTCGTGCTCGCATCCGCCGAGGGGGTGGCGGACGGAGACGCAGTGGCGGTCCGGTCACCGGCCCCGGGGTCCTTCTTGCCCCCGGTCAGGAGGTCGCCGAGGGCATCGCCGAGGCCGCCGAGCAGGCCGCTGTTCTTGGTCGCCGTCGCCGAGGGGGACGGGGACGCGGTGGCGGACGCCGTGGGGTGCGCCTTGTCGTCGGAACCTGAATCCGGCGAAGAGGAGGTGCCCGCGGCGGCGTTGTCCTTCGTGCCCGGCTTGCCGGTGTCGGTGGCCGACGGGGACGGCGTGCCGCCCTTCTCGTCCTTGGCGTCCGTCTCGTCCTCGGCGTCCGTCTTGTCCTTGGCCTTGTCCCCGTCCTTGCCCTTGTCCTTGGCGGAGTCGGTGGCACTCGCGGAGGCCGAAGGCGTGGGCGAGGCCGAGGAGTCGTCCTTGGACTTCTCCAGCGCCTCGACGCACTTCTTGTAGTCCTCGGGCGACATCGTCTCGGACGACGACGCCGACGTGGTCGAGTTGTGGTTGTTGTCGGCGAGGGCGAGCGAGGACGTGAAGCCCATCCCCACGAGGACCGCCGTGGGCATCGCCACGGTGGCTATCGCCTTGCCCGCGGGCATGTGGAACCTGGTGAACAGCGGCCTCTTGGGAGCCGCGTGGCGGGGCCCGGTTCTCGCACGGGGCTCTTCCACATCAGCCCCGTGGGTCACCTCGTCAGCCGGCACTGTGCCTCCCGTTCGCCCCGTTGGCCGGGCTCGTTCCTGACAGGTCGTTCGACTCACCCATCGCGTCCGCCGTCCCGGTCTCCTCGGCCGCCTCCGGCGCGGGCGGCCTGCCCGGTGCCCACGAGACGGCCATCGCACCGCCGAGGAGGGCGAGCAGGAAGCCCATGAGGAAGCCGCCGAAGTTGGACACGGGGAGGGACACCAGCGCCAGCAGGATCGACGCGACGCCCGCGAAGACCCGGATGTGCTTCTGGAACCAGAGGCTGATGCCCAGGACGACGAGCAACACGCCGATGATCAGGGAGCCCGCGCCGGCGGTGGTGGCCATGGCGAGGGTCAGGTGGCCGACCTGGAGATGCGCGTACGGGAAGTACATGATCGGAAAGCCACCGAGCAGGACGAACAGACCGGCCCAGAAGGGCCGGCTGCCTCGCCAGGCGCGGAACTGCAGCCTCCGGCGGGTGAACTGGCCGGGCACGGCGGAAGTCTCGGCGCTCATGGAAAACAGCTCCCTGGTGCAGCGTTGCTGTGGGTGGTGGTGCGGTGGAGATGTGGGGGGTGGAAGCGCGGCTCGGGAGTGGACGGGCGGGGAGTACCTTCCTCCCCGCCCGTCAGCGGGTGCTCAGTAGCACTCGACGCCCCTGCCGCTGCCGCTGTGCAGCGACATGTGCAGCTTGGGCAGCGTGAAGGTGCCCGCGGTCGTGGCCCACGCCGTCTGCTGCACCCCGACCAGCTTGGCCGTGTCGGCCTGCTGGGCGAAGCCGGCACCGTTGGCCTGTTCCTTGCCGCCCTTCATGCCGATGCCCTTGCCACCCTTGTCAGGGTTGCCGGTGTCACCGGCGGCCACACCGATGTCGATGTTGCCGAACTGGGCGTAGCCCGTGGTCTTCAGATCCGCGATGTCGATGTAGAGCTTGTCCGCCGAGACCTGCTGCTTTGCGTCGCTGCTGTCTCCAGCCTGCAGCTTCAGGGTGATGGTCCCGACGAACGGGATGTCGGGAGTGACGACCGACTGGCAGAGGTTCTTGATCGTCGCGCTTTCGAACGACGACACCGCCACGGCGTGAGCGGTCTGCTTGCCGGAAAGCGTGTACCCGGGGTCGACCGCTCCGTACTGCGTGAACTTCTTGCCGTTCAGTTCGTCGGCCGTAACCTTGAACTCCTGCCCCGACACACTGAACGAAGCGGCCAGCGCGCCCTGGGCCAGGGCCACGCCTATCGCCGCCGTGGCGGCGACGCTGGGCACCATGACCACAGCGAACCGCTTCCATCTGGTCCCGCCACGCACCTGGGACTCCATATTTCCTCCTTCTCGGACGTACATCTCCTGGCCTCGGCCCGCCCCCGACGGGGGTTCGGCCGGGCAGGGATGGGAGAAGTGCTACGTCCTCGGGAAGGAGAGCGCCCGCGCTCGGTGGCGCGGAACGCGCCCGAATCACCGGCGATCACCCCCGAGCGACAACCACTGGTCGCGCCTGACACGCATCACGCACAACCCTGCTGGACAGGCTTCGCCGGAAGGCGAAGACCCCCCTGTCCCAAGGACCGACGCCACTGCCGCCGGCCCTGCTCGGTGGGGACCCAGACATCCCGCGTCCCGGCCGGCTGCCGGGGTACGGGAATGGACCGAGCGTCGCCGATCGTGGTGCATTCTCGCCGCCCGCACAAGGGGGTTCGTTACTCGCTAGTAACGGCCGGATAACCGCCGTTCGACGCACCGGCCCCGAACGGCGACACTGGGTGGCAACAATGGGCAGAACAAAGATGTTGATCTCCGGACGGAACCGGTCAGACCGACACCCTGCCCTTACTCGCAGTAACAGCGGCCGTGATTACCAAGTTTTGGTAAAGCACGGCCGCTGTGGTGACTCGTCGGCAGATCTTTCACCCGGGCATCACAGGCCCTGGCGTTTAGCGACTGGTCGGCGCCGCGGCCCCCGCGGGGCTCAGAACAGGGCCCGTGCCAGCGCCCGGCGCGCCTCGCTCACCCGCGGGTCCTCCGAGCCGACGACCTCGAACAGCTCAAGCAGCCTCAGCCGCACCGCGTCCCGGTCCTCGCCCGCGGTGCGCCGTACGGTCTCGATGAGCCGGCCGAACGCGTCCTGCACATGACCGCCCACCAGGTCGAGGTCGGCGGCGGTGATCTGGGCCTGCACGTCCGAGGGCTTCTCGGCCGCCTCCTGACGGACCTTCTGCGGGTCCAGGCCCTGGACCCGCTGGAGCAACTCCGCCTGGGCGAGACCGAGTTTCGCCTCCGGGTGGCCGGGGTCCTCGGCGAGGACGTTCTTGTAGGCCTGGGCCGCGCCGCCGAGGTCACCGGCGTCCAGCGCCTGCGCCGCCGCGTTGAGCAGCGACTCGTGCGGACCGGCCGCCGGGGCCTGCTGCGGCGCCTGGCCGCCCGGCTCGGCATCCGGATCGACGGTGAGACCGGTCAGGCCGAAGCGCTCCTCGGCGACCTGCACCAACTGGTCGAGCGTCTCCCGGATCTGTGCCTCGCCCGCCGCCCCCTGGAAGAGGGGCAGCGCCTGCCCGGCGACCACCGCGAAGACCGCGGGGATCCCCTGGACACCGAACTGCTGCATCAGCATCTGGTTGGCGTCGACGTCGATCTTGGCGAGGAGGAAGCGCCCGTTGTACTCGACGGCCAGCCGCTCCAGGACCGGGCTCAGCTGCTTGCAGGGCTGGCACCACTCGGCCCAGAAGTCGATGACGACCGGCACCTCGGCGGAGCGCTGCAGGACATCGCGTTCGAAGGTGGCCTCGTCGGCGTCGATGACGAGGTCGGCGGGCGACACGGCCCCCGCCCCGCCTTCGCGGGCCGCTTGGGCGCGCGCCTGCTCCGCCTTCGCCTTGGCCTCCTGGGCCGCCTTCACCGCGGCGAGGTCGACGACTCCGCTCATGGACATGTTCCGTGGCTGCATGCGTCTATCCTCCCCCGTTCCGCGTGTCTGAGTGAAAACGACCGGATGAACCGGACCGTGCCGGGCGCCTGGTCCCCACCGGGCGCCGGATTCTGATGGTCCGTGCTGTGTGCCGGCCGTGCGTGATGACTGCGTGTGCTGCGTGCGTGATGCTCTTGTGGTCGTCGCTCGCGGGGGCTGCGGCCCCGCTTTCGCTACGACCCGTAGCGTAATGGCACGGCGTGCCTCCGCGAAACCGTCTCCCGGTGATCTCCCTCACGGCCACACAGGACCCGCCGGTTTCCCGCGCGTGCAAGGCCGTGAGGTCGCCCGGCTATGGTCGGGGGATGCAGAGCCGCACCCCGCCCGCCCGCGCCGGCCGCCCGCGCAGCGCCGCCGCGGACACGGCCATCCTGGCCGCCACCCGTGCGGCCCTGGTCGAGCTGGGCTGGTCGAAGCTCACCCTGTCAGACGTGGCAACCCGCGCCGGGGTTGCGAAGACGACGCTGTACCGCCGCTGGGCGGGCAAGAACGAACTGGTCGTCGACGCCGTGGCCGAACTCTTCGACGAACTGCGGCTGCCCGACCTCGGCAGCCTGGCGGCCGACATCGAGGGCGTGGTCCTCCAGTTCGCGGCGATCCTCGCCCGCCCCGAGGCCAAGAGCGGCCTGATGGCCGTGGTCGCCGAGTCCACCCGCGACGACGCCCTGCGCGAACGGATCCGCGGCTCCATCGTGGAGCGGCAGAAACGGCTGGTCCTGGAGGGCCGGGCGCGGGCGCAGGCCCGCGGCGAACTGCCCCCGGAGACGGGCCCCGGGGAAGCCGCACGCACGGCCGACCTGATCTTCGACGTCGTCGCGGGCGCCGTCGTCCACCGCACCCTGGTCAGCGCGGAACCGGCGGACGAGGAGTGGGTGCGCAGTTTCACGCGGGTGCTGCTGCTGGGGCTGGGCGCCGCGTCCTCGTGACGGCGGCCCGGGCGCCCGCCTCGCCGCCGCGCCCTCGGGACCGCGACGGCCCCGGGCGCCCTGCCACGGCGCGCCGGTGACCGCGGCTCCCGACGCCGCGCCGCCGCTGCCCGCCGCCCTCAGCCGCCCCGCCGCCTCAGAACCCCGCCGGCTCCGTGTACACCCCCCACTCGTCCCGCAGCACCCCGCAGATCTCGCCGAGCGTCGCCTCGGCGCGTACGGCCCGGAGCATCGGCTCGATCATGTTGGCCCCCGAGCGCGCGGCGGCCAGCATGGCGTCCAGCGAGCTGCGCACCGCCGCGTCGTCCCGGCCGCCGCGGCGCGCCCCGAGCGCCCGCACCTGCTCCCGCTCCACCTCGTGGCTGACCCGCAGTATCTCCAGGTCCCCGGTGACGGAACCGGTGGCCGTGTTGACGCCGACGACCCGCTTGTCGCCCTTCTCCAGCGCCTGCTGGTAGCGGAACGCGGACTCGGCGATCTCGCCCGTGAACCAGCCGTCCTCGATGCCCCGCAGGATGCCGGAGGTGACCGGCCCGATCGGGTGCTGCCCGTCGGGGTGGGCGCGCAGGCCGCGCTCCTTGATCTGGTCGAAGATCTTCTCGGCGTCCGCCTCGATCCGGTCCGTCAGCTGCTCGACGTACCAGGATCCGCCCAGCGGGTCGGCGACGTTGGCGACGCCGGTCTCCTCCATCAGCACCTGCTGGGTGCGCAGCGCGATCTCGGCGGCCTGCTCGCTGGGCAGGGCGAGGGTCTCGTCGAGGGCGTTGGTGTGCAGTGAGTTGGTGCCGCCGAGCACGGCCGCGAGCGCCTCGACGGCGGTGCGGACGACGTTGTTGTACGGCTGCTGGGCGGTGAGCGAGACACCGGCGGTCTGGGTGTGGAAGCGCAGCCACTGCGCCTTGTCGGACCGCGCGCCGTACACGTCGCGCATCCAGCGGGCCCAGATGCGGCGCGCCGCGCGGAACTTGGCGATCTCCTCGAAGAAGTCGACGTGCGCGTCGAAGAAGAAGGACAGGCCGGGCGCGAAGACGTCGACGTCCAGGCCGCGGCTGAGGCCCAGCTCGACGTAGCCGAAGCCGTCGGCGAGGGTGTACGCCAGCTCCTGCGCGGCCGTGGCCCCGGCCTCGCGGATGTGGTAGCCGGAGACGGACAGCGGCTTGTAGGCGGGGATGTTCGAGGCGCAGTGCTCCATCAGGTCCCCGATGAGGCGCAGGTGCGGCTCGGGCTGGAAGAGCCACTCCTTCTGGGCGATGTACTCCTTGAAGATGTCGGTCTGGAGCGTGCCGTTGAGGACGGCGGGGTCCACGCCCTGGCGCTCGGCGGCGACCAGGTACATGCAGAAGACGGGCACGGCGGGCCCGCTGATCGTCATCGAGGTGGTGACGTCGCCGAGCGGGATGTCCCGGAAGAGGACCTCCATGTCGGCGGCGGAGTCGATGGCCACCCCGCAGTGGCCGACCTCGCCCAGGGAGCGCGGGTCGTCGGAGTCGCGGCCCATGAGCGTGGGCATGTCGAAGGCGACCGACAGTCCGCCGCCGCCCGCGGCGAGGATCATCTTGTAGCGCTCGTTGGTCTGCTCGGCGTTGCCGAACCCGGCGAACTGGCGGATGGTCCAGGTCCGCCCGCGGTAGCCGGTCGGGTACAGCCCGCGGGTGAAGGGGTACTCACCGGGCCAGCCGATCCGCTCGAAGCCCTCGTACGTGTCCCCCGGCCGGGGCCCGTAGACCGGCTCCAGGGGATCACCCGAGAGCGTGGTGAAGTCCGCATCGCGCTTGCGCGCGGCGTCGTACCGGGCCTGCCAGCGGCGGCGGCCCTCTTCGATGGCGTCAGCGTCCATGCTCCAAATTTACTAGGACGTCCTAGTAAATGTCGACGGCTGACCGCCGTACGCGTGCGGTACGGCGGTGCGGTTACGCTTCGGCGACGGCCGGGGCGCGGTCGGTGACCTTGGCCTCCAGCTCGCGGCTGATCCGGCGCTCGACGAAGAAGGCGGCGGTGGGCACGGTCCCGGCGAGCAGCACCCACAGCTGCTTGGCCACCGGCCACTTCGCCTTGGAGCCCAGGTCGAAGGCGACGACGAGGTAGATGACGTAGAGCCAGCCGTGTGCGATGCCGATCACGGTGGTGAACTTCGCCGCCCCGTCGATCTGGAAACCGTACTTGGCGATGACGCCGAGGGTCAGCAGGACCAGCAGCACGCCGGTGACGTAGGCCATGACGCGGTAGCGGGTCAGCACGCTCTTCTTCATGGAGTCGAGCGTAACCGCCCGTTCCGGGAGATCTTGCCCCGGGGCGCGCTGCCGGCGACCGGCGCGTCAGTCCTCGTCGAAGTCGTGCGCCGCCACCCGCAGCGGCCGCAGCATCGCGAAGATCTCCGCGCACTCCTCGGCGTCGTAGGCGCCCAGGCCGAAGTCCATCGCCATCAGGTCGCGGGTGGCCGACTCGACGACCTCGCGGCCCTTGTCGGTGATGACGGCGAGGGTGCCGCGGCCGTCGTTGGGGTTGGGGCGCTTGGCCACCAGGCCCGACCTCACCAGGCGGTCCACTGTGTTCGTCACGGACGTCGGATGCACCATGAGCCGCTCGCCGATCTTGGACATCGGCAGCTCGCCGGCCTTGGAGAACGTGAGCAGCACCAGGGCCTCGTAGCGCGCGAACGTGAGCCCGTACGGCTTGACCACCGCGTCGACCTCGGCGAGCAGGATCTGGTGCGCGCGCATGATGGAGGTGATCGCCCCCATGGACGGCACGCTTCCCCACCGCTGCTTCCAGAGCTCGTCGGCGCGTGCGATGGGGTCGAAGGGGAGACTGAGGGGCTTCGGCACGGCATCAGACCCTACCCGCCGGTCATATCGCGCTCAGCCCTGTCTCGCCCTTCGGTCTCCGGGGCTCCTGGCAGGGCGGGCGCGGTGCGCCGGGCGGCGCCGGCCAGCAGGACGCAGGACACCGTGCCCAGCGCCCCGGCCCCCGCGACCGTCGCGCGCACCCCGGCGAACTCGGCCGCGACGCCCGCGAGCGCCATGCCCACGCCCTGCACGGTCATGAGCCCGGCCGTGAGCAGGGTCATCGCCCGCCCGCGCAGTTCCTCGGCCACGGCGGCGACGAACCACTGGTCCAGGCCCAGCGTGTACGCCGACCCGGCGCCGGAGACGAGCAGCAGGAGGAGCGAGACGGGCAGGCCGGGGTGGAGGGCGTAGCCGAGGTACGGGAGCAGGGCGAGGCTGACCAGCGGCAGGGCGATGCGTTCCCGGGCGGCGGGCCGCAGCCGGGAGCCCGCGTACAGCTCGCCCGCCACGGTGCCGACGGGCAGCGCGCACATCAGCAGCCCGAGCCCGGTGGATCCGGCGCCGAGCGCGGCGGCGTACGGCGCCGCCAGGGCCTCGGGGACCACGGCGAACATGGGCGGCACCCAGAACAGCAGGAGCAGGACGCGGATCCTGCGGTCGGCGAGCACCTGCCGGGCGCCGCGCAGTGAGTCGCCGACCAGCGCGCCGGACTTCCCGGTGCGCGCGGGGCGGCGCCGGGTGCCGAGGCGGAGCAGGGCGGCCGAGGCGAGGAAGGTGGCCACGGTGATCAGCAGGGCGTGCCGGGGGCTCACCACGGTGAGCAGCAGCCCGCCGAGGCCGTAGCCGACGAGCAGCGCGCTCTGCGAGACGATCCGCAGCAGGGAGCGGCCGAGGACGAACAGGTCGCCGTCGCCGAGGATGTCGGCGAGGGTGGCCATGCGGGTGCCCTGGAACACCGGTGAGACGAGGGCGAGGGCGCATCGCAGCGCGAGCAGGACACCGATGTGCGCCCCCGGCGTGACCATGGGGAGCACGCACGCCGCGCACACCAGGTCGCACGTCACCAGGACCCGGCGGGCCGGGAAACGGTCGGCGAGGCCGGCCAGGAGCGTGCCGCCGACGACGTAGGGCAGGAAGCCGAGCGCGAAGGTGAGGGCGCTGACCAGGGGCGAGCCGGTGAGGTCGTAGACGAGGACGGACAGGGCGATCTCGCTGACGATCACGCCGAGCAGGGAGAGGGCGTGGGCGGCGAAGACCGCTCGGAACTCGGGGACGGCGAAGGCCCGGGCGTAGCGCTGGTGCATGCACGGCAGCGTGCGGGCGGTCCGGCGCGGGCCCTAGTCTTTCGGCGACAGCCGAATCTTCCTCGTCCGTGGGGTGCGCATGCCGTTCCGTCTGCTTTTCGGCGACGACGACCTGCTGCGGTGCCGGTTCGCCCTGTCGCCGTTGTGGGAGACCCAGGAGGCGGTGCGGACGCTGGGGCGGCCGGACCGGCACGGGTACCACCCGCACTGGCTGCGGCGCATCGGGGAGACCGCCCGCGGGCTGGATCTGGCGCCGCTGTGGCTGCTCATGCCGCGGCGCGGGCACAGCCCGGACTTCCTGGGGCCGCCGCCGCTCGGTCCGGCGGCGACGTTCGAGGAGGAGATCGCGGCGGTGCGGGCGGCCGATCCGGTGGCGGCCCGGGAGGACCTGGCACGGGCGCTGGCGGACACGCCGGGCGCGCTGCGCTCGCCCCAGGGGCGGGCGCTGCTCGCCGATCCGGCGCGGGCGGTGCGGGAACTCGCCGACCTGATGGAGGCCGCGTGGAGCGTGCTGGTGGAACCGGAGTGGCCGCGACTGCGGGCGCTGCTGGAGGCCGACATCGCCTTCCACTCGCGGCGGCTGGCCGAGGTCGGCCTCGAGGCGCTGCTGCCCGAGCTGGACCGGCGGCTGGCCTGGGAGGGGCGGACGCTGACCGTGGACTGGCACGGCGAGCACGGGCGCGATCTGGGCGGGCAGGGGCTGGTGCTGATGCCGAGCGTGTTCTCGTGGCCGGAGGTGATCAGCGGCTTCGAGCCGCCGTGGCAGCCGACGCTGGTCTATCCGGCGCGGGGCCTGGCGGGGCTGTGGAGCGAGCCGGACGCGGCGGAGACTCGGGCGCTGGTACGGCTGCTCGGGCGCGGGCGGGCCGCGGTGCTCGCCGCGCTGACGGACCCCGCGACGACGTCGGACCTGGCGCACCGGCTCGCTCTGGCCCCCTCGTCGGTGTCCGCGCATCTGACGGTGCTGCGGGACGCGGGGCTGCTCACGGCGCGGCGGTACGGGCACCGGGTGCTGTACGAACGGACACCGCTGGGGATGGCACTGGCCGCGTCCGGCGGGTGAGGGGCGCGTCCGGCGGGCGAGGGGCTCGGGCGGGCGGCGGCGCGTGGGGGGCGCAGCCGGGGGGCGAGGGACGTGGGCGGGCGGCGGCGCGTGGGGGGCGCAGCCGGGGGGCGAGGGACGTGGGCGGGCGGCGGCGCGTGGGGGCCTGTCCGGAGGGCGAGGGGCACGGACGGCCGACGGGGTATGCCGTCGAGGGCGGCGGGCGAGGAGGCAGGGGCGGCCGGTGAGGCGCGGGCCCGGGCGGCGGGCGAGGGAGGACGGACCGTCGGCGAGGCGGGGGCGCGCACCCGGCAGGCGAACGCACGGACGGCAGGCGGGAGCGCGGCCGGGGGCAGTGGACGAGGGAGCACGCACCGTCGGCGGCGTGTGCGGCCGGGTGGGCGCACCGATGCCGCCGCCCTCGGCGGAGTGGAAGACCTCCGGGGCGGCGGCCTGCGCCTGAGCAGCCGCCCTGAAGCCGTCCGGGGCGGCCGCACCGGTGCTGACGCCCTCCGGCGAGTGAACGGCCGACGGAGTCCACGGCGCAGGCGGAGGGCACAGCGCCGGCGGGCTACTCCCCCGCCAGGTGCCGTTCGACCGTCTCCACCTTGGCCGTGAGGCCGTTCGTCACGCCCGGGCGGATGTCCGCCTTGAGAACGAGGGAGACGCGGGGGGCACGGGCCTCCACCGCGGCCACGGCGCGCCCGACCACATCCATGACCTCGTCCCACTCACCCTCGATCGAGGTGAACATGGCGTCGGTGCGGTTGGGCAGGCCGGACTCGCGGACCACGCGGACGGCGTCGGCGACGTACTCGCCCACGTCCTCCCCGACGCCCAGCGGGGTCACGGAGAAGGCGACGATCACGCGTTCACCACTCCTTCGCGGCGGGCGCGGGAGGCGATGACCGCGTCCTCGGCCTCGCGCTTCAGCTTGCGCTCGGCGAAGAAGCCGCCGGTGGGCAGGACCGACAGGACGAAGTAGAGGGCGGCGGTCTTCAGCGGCCACTTGGTGCGGTTCCAGGCGTCGGCCCAGAAGATCACGTAGAGGACGAAGAGGACGCCGTGGATCGAGCCCATCGCGGGCACCGCGTTGAAGTCGGTGGTCCGCTTCAGGACCGAGCAGACCAGCAGGAGGATGAAGCTGACCGCCTCGGGGGCGGAGACCAGGCGGAGGCGGCGGAGGGCGGTGGCGGTCTTGATGTCCACAGGTCACCTTCGGTGGGAGAGGCACGGGGGCTGCGGCCGGGTTTGTGAACGCAGGCACAAAGTTTCGTCCATTGTGGCAAACCGGCTCGGGTCCCGGCCCCTAGGGGGGCGCTCAGGGGCGGTGTCCACCCGTGGGTCCTGTCTTCTCCTCCCCCTTCGCCGCTACCTTCAGTGCGTGGCGATGTTCCGACTGCAAGGCAGCAAGGTGCTCGCCGTCGACATGACCGGGGACGCCGTGAAGGCGAAGAACGGCTCGATGGTCGCGTACGACGGGCAGATGGCCTTCAAGAAGCTGACAGGTGGCGGTGAGGGCCTGCGCGGGATGGTGACGCGGCGGCTCACCGGTGAGCAGATGACCGTGATGGAGGTGCGGGGGCAGGGGACCTGCTGGTTCGCGGACCGGGCGTCCGAGATCAATCTCGTCCGGCTCCAGGGGGACAAGCTGTACGTGGAGTCGAGCAACCTGCTCGCGACGGACGCGGGGCTGCGGACGGGCACGACCTTCACGGGTCTGCGCGGCGCCTCCCAGGGCAACGGGCTGTTCACGACCACCGTCGAGGGCAGCGGGCAGGCGGCGATCATGTCGGACGGGCCCGCCGTGGTGCTGCGGGTGAGCGCGCAGTACCCGCTGATCGTCGACCCCGGCGCGTACATCGCGCACCAGGGGAACCTGCGGCAGACGTTCCAGTCCGGCGTGACCTTCCGCACCTTCCTCGGCGAGGGCGGCGGGGATGCCTTCCAGATCCGCTTCGAGGGGGACGGCCTGGTGTACGTGCAGCCGAGCGAGCGGAACACGATCGCGGGGGACGTGTGAGATGACCTTCCGTGAGATCAACTCGAAGATGGTCGAGGCCACGCTGGTGCCGGGGCAGCGGCTGTTCAGCCAGCGGGGCGCGATGCTGGCGTACCGGGGGGACGTCTCCTTCACCCCGAACATCCAGGGCGGTCAGGGGGGCCTGATGTCCATGATCGGGCGCCGCGTCGCGGGCGAGGCGACGCCCCTGATGACCGTGGAGGGCAGCGGCACGGTCTTCTTCGGGCACGGCGGGCACCACATCCAGGTGATCGGCCTGTCCGGCGACACGCTGTACGTGGAGGCGGACCGGCTGCTCGCCTTCGAGGGCACGCTCCAGCAGGGCACGATGTTCATGGGCTCGCAGGGCGGGGTCATGGGCATGGTGCGCGGTCAGGTGACGGGCCAGGGACTGTTCACGACCACCCTGAAGGGGCACGGCGCGGTGGCGGTCATGGCGCACGGCGGGGTCCTGGAGATCCCCGTCACCCCGCAGCGCCCGGTCCACGTCGACCCGCAGGCCTACGTCGCCCATCACGGTGACGTCCGCAACAAGCTGTCGACCGCGCTGGGCTGGCGGGACATGGTGGGGCGGGGGTCGGGGGAGGCGTTCCAGCTGGAGCTGAGCGGCAGCGGCATGGTCTACGTCCAGGCGTCGGAGGAGAAGCTGTGAGCGCGTACGGAACGCCCGGCGCCGGGCCCGTGGTGTACGACCCGATGACGCTGCCGGCCGACGACAACGTCAACCACTACACCTTCTGCGTGGAGCTGAAGGGCAGCCAGTGGTTCCTGCAGAAGGGGAAGATGATCGCCTACTACGGGGCGATCGAGTTCAACGGCTTCGGGCACGGGCGGCTGGACCGTCTGGTGCGGACGTCGTTCCATTCGCCTCTGCACGCCGCGGACTGGGTGGTGGCGGAGGGCTCGGGCAAGATGCTCCTCGCCGACCGGGCCTTCGATGTGAACTCCTACGACCTGGACGACGGCAATCTGACCATTCGCTCGGGCAACTTGCTCGCTTTTCAGCCAAGTCTCGCGCTGAAGCAGTCGATCGTGCCGGGCTTCCTGACGCTGATCGGAACCGGGAAGTTCGTGGCCGCGTCGAACGGGCCGGTGGTCTTCATGGAACCCCCGATCCGCGTGGACCCCCAGGCGCTCGTCGGCTGGGCCGACTGTCCCTCTCCGTGCCATCACTACGACCACGGGTACCTGACCGGGGTCCTGGGTGGTCTACGTGCGATGACGGGGCTCGGCGGGGCCTCCGGGGAGGAGCACCAGTTCGAGTTCGTGGGGGCCGGCACGGTGCTGCTCCAGTCGACGGAGGCCCTGATGGCCGAGCAGGCCGTCGGAGCCCCTCCGGACGAGCCCGGGGTGCCCGGCGGGGCGGGTTCCGGGGGGCACGGACAGCAGGCCGGCGCACCGCGCCTTCCCGGACAGCTGGGAGACCTCCAGCGTCGCTTCGGGCTGTGAGCGGTAGTCTGCGGAGTGTGACGGCTCGAACGCGTGCGCGCCGTCACGCCACCCTCACTAGTTCGCCTTTCAACTTCTTAGGTAGACTTCATTCATGGAGACCGAGACGGCCACGCGCTGGCTGACGGAAGCGGAGCAGTGCGCCTGGCGCACCCACCTGGAGGTCAACAGGCTGTTGACGTACCAGCTCGAGAAGGACCTGCAGCCGTTCGGCCTGACGATGAACGACTACGAGATCCTGGTGAACCTCTCCGAGTCGGAGGACGTACGGATGCGGATGAGCGACCTCGCGTCCGCCACCCTCCAGTCCAAGAGCCGCCTCTCGCACCAGATCACCCGTATGGAGAACGCGGACCTGGTGCGCCGGGAGAACTGCGAGTCCGACCGCCGCGGGCTGTACGCCGTCCTCACCGAGCACGGCATGGAGACGATGCGGAAGGTCGCCCCGCACCACGTGGCGTCCGTACGGCGCCACTTCATCGACCTGCTGGACCCGGAGGCGCTGACGGAGCTGGACAAGTCCCTGAAGCCCATCGCGGAGCACCTGCGGGGCCAACGGGGCCTCCCCTAGCGGCGCACCGCCACCCGCCCGGGGCCGGGCGGGTGGACCCGCCGGGGCGGACGAGGACAGCGGTCCCGCCCGGGCCCCGGCCCGTCCTGGCAGGCCCCGGCCCGTCCCGGCAGTCATCGACGCCTCCCGGCGGGAACCGACGCTCCGCCGCGAGCGCGCCGGGCGGTCCCTCCCCCGGCGCGCTCACCCCCGGCCAGAGGCGGGTCAGCGCTCGGTCAGGCCCGCCACCAGTTCGTCGGCCGCTCGGTACGGGTCCAGTTCGCCCGCGACGATGCGTTCGGACAGGGCGCTCAGACGGCGGTCGCCGTGCAGGTCGCCGATGCGTTCGCGCAGGGCGGTGACGGCGATGGTCTCCACCTCGCGGGCCGCGCGGGCGCGGCGGCGTTCGGTGAGGACACCCCGCTCCTCCATCCAGGCGCGGTGCTTCTCCAGGGCCTCGACGACCTCGTCGATGCCCTCGGCGCGGGCCGCCACCGTCTTCACGATGGGCGGGCGCCAGTCGCCGGGGCCGCGGGCCTCACCGAGGCCCAGCATGTGGTTCAGCTCGCGGGCGGTGGCATCCGCGCCGTCCCGGTCGGCCTTGTTGACGACGTAGACGTCACCGATCTCCAGGATTCCGGCCTTGGCCGCCTGGATGCCGTCGCCCATGCCGGGGGCGAGGAGGACGACGCTGGTGTCGGCCTGGGAGGCGATCTCCACCTCCGACTGGCCTACGCCGACCGTCTCCACCAGGATCACGTCGCAGCCCGCCGCGTCCAGCACCCGGATCGCCTGCGGCGCGGCCCACGCGAGGCCGCCGAGGTGGCCACGGGTCGCCATGGAGCGGATATAGACGCCGGGGTCGGAGGCGTGCTCCGACATGCGGACCCGGTCGCCGAGCAGCGCGCCGCCGGAGAAGGGCGAGGACGGGTCGACGGCGAGCACGCCGACCCGCCTGCCCTGCTTGCGGTACGCCGTCACCAGCGCGGAGGTGGAGGTCGACTTGCCGACCCCCGGCGAGCCGGTGAGGCCGACGACGTAGGCGTTGCCGGTCAGCGGGGCGAGGGCCGCCATGACCTCCCGCAGCTGCGGGGACGCCCCCTCCACCAGGGAGATCAGCCGGGCCACGGCCCGGGGCCGGCCGTCCCTGGCCTGGGCCACCAGAGAGGAGACGTCCTGCATCACAGCTCCGTTCACGAGTTCCGCGTACGACGCTTTCGAACGTACGGGGAGAGGTCGGTCGGGGGATACCCCGCTCACCGGCCGGTCCGGCCGGACTCCAGGACCGGGCGCCTTTAGGCCCTGGGGACCCGGACGATCAGCGCGTCGCCCTGGCCGCCGCCGCCGCACAGTGCCGCCGCGCCGACGCCGCCGCCCCGCCGCTTCAGTTCCAGCGCCAGGTGCAGCACGAGACGGGCGCCGGACATCCCGATCGGGTGACCCAGGGCGATCGCGCCGCCGTTCACGTTCACCCTTTCCGTGGATACGCCGAGGTCCTTCATTGACTGCACGGCGACGGCGGCGAAGGCCTCGTTGATCTCGACGAGGTCGAGATCGGAGACCTCCAGGCCCTCCTTCTTCAGGGCGTGCAGGATCGCGTTGGACGGCTGGGACTGCAGGGAGTTGTCCGGACCCGCCACATTGCCGTGGGCACCGATCTCGGCGATCCAGTCCAGGCCCAGTTCCTCGGCCTTGGCCCGGCTCATCACGACCACCGCGGCGGCGCCGTCGGAGATCTGCGAGGAGGAACCGGCGGTGATCGTGCCGTCCCTGGTGAAGGCGGGCCGCAGCTTGGCCAGCGACTCGGCCGTGGTGTCGCCGCGGATGCCCTCGTCCTTGCTGAACAGCACCGGGTCGCCCTTGCGCTGCGGGATCTCCACCGGGGTGATCTCGGCCTCGAAGACGCCGTTCTTCTGGGCGGCGGCGGCGCGCTGGTGGGACAGGGCGGCGATCTCGTCCTGCGCGGCGCGGCCGATGCCCAGGCGGGTGTTGTGCTTCTCCGTCGACTCGCCCATGGCGATGTTCTCGAAGGCGTCGGTCAGACCGTCGTACGCCATCGCGTCGAGCATCTCCACCGCGCCGTACTTGAACCCCTCGCGGGACTTCGGCAGCAGGTGGGGGGCGTTGGTCATGGACTCCTGGCCACCGGCCACGACGATGTCGAACTCACCCGCGCGGATGAGCTGGTCGGCCAGCGCGATCGCGTCGAGGCCCGAGAGGCACACCTTGTTGATCGTGAGCGCCGGGACGCTCATCGGGATGCCCGCCTTCACGGCGGCCTGCCGGGCCGGGATCTGCCCCGCGCCGGCCTGCAGCACCTGGCCCATGATCACGTACTGCACCTGGTCGCCCCCGATGCCCGCACGGTCCAGGGCCGCCTTGATCGCGAAACCGCCCAGATCCGCGCCGGAGAACGACTTGAGCGAGCCGAGCAGCCGGCCCATGGGCGTACGCGCGCCGGCGACGATCACCGAGCCGGTCGTACCGGAAATTCCAGAAGACATGAGCTGCGATTCCCCTTACCGGCCTGCGCGGCCGAGGAGTGAACGAGGGTTTACTTCGAATGTACTGAGCGGCGGTCGGCCCCGTCATCGGGCCGTCGGTGTGATCGCGCGCACGTTGCGTAACCACCCCGCTCGCGCTGCACTGAGACCATGCTGACGCGAATCGACCACATCGGGATCGCCTGCCACGACCTCGACGCGACCGTCGAGTTCTACCGGGCCACCTACGGCTTCGAGGTGTTCCACACCGAGGTCAACGAGGAGCAGGGCGTGCGCGAGGCCATGCTCAAGATCAACGAGACGTCCGACGGCGGCGCCTCCTACCTCCAGCTCCTGGAACCGACCCGCGAGGACTCCGCCGTCGGGAAGTGGCTCGCGAAGAACGGGGAGGGCGTCCACCACATCGCCTTCGGCACCGCGGACGTCGACGCGGAGGCAGCGGACATCCGGGACAAGGGCGTACGCGTCCTGTACGAGGAGCCGCGACGCGGCTCCATGGGGTCACGGATCACCTTCCTGCACCCCAAGGACTGCCATGGCGTCCTCACAGAACTGGTCACTTCGGCGCCCGTTGAGTCGGCCGAGCACTGACCGACGTACATAAGGGCCGGTAGGGTTGGGGGCGATCGTCCCCGGCAACGGGGCGGTCCGGTCGTGCCGTCGAGGATGGCAGGACCGCCGGGGTCCGGGTTTCGGGGGACGAGCGACGGGGCAGCAGCCCATGCTCCGCCGTTGATCTGACACCATTCCCCCGGGGGCCCCGTTCGGCGGATGGACGGAGCTCGTTTGGACAGGCTTGCGACCAGGGGACGGATGGGACCGCGCAGTGCGGGGCTACGAACGCCAGGAGCGAGAGCCGGCGGCTGACGTCGACCACCTCTCTCGGTTCGAGGCCGAGATGGAGCGGCTGAAGACCGAGCGGGAAAAGGCGATCCAGCACGCCGAGGACCTCGGCTACCAGGTCGAGGTGCTGCGCGCCAAGCTGCACGAGGCGCGCCGCACCATCATGACCCGGCCCGCCTACGACAGCGCGGACATCGGTTACCAGGCCGAGCAGTTGCTGCGCCAGGCACAGGTGCAGGCCGAGCAGATCCGCGCCGACGCCGAGCGCGAGCTGAGCCAGGCCCGGGCGCAGACCCAGCGCATCCTCCAGGAGCACGCCGAACAGGCCGCCCAGCTCCAGGCAGAGCTGCACCAGGAGGCGGTGTCCCGGCGCCAGCAGCTCGACCAGGAGCTGGCCGAGCGCCGGCAGACCGTCGAGTCGCACGTCAACGAGAACGTCGCCTGGGCCGAGCAGCTGCGTGCCCGTACCGAGCAGCAGGCCCGCCGCCTCCTCGACGAGTCCCGCACCGAGGCCGAGCAGGCCATGGCCGCCGCGCGCGCCGAGGCCGAGCGGCTGACCGCCGAGGCCCGGCAGCGGCTGCGCGGCGAGGCCGAGTCGGCGCGCGCCGAGGCCGAGCAGATCCTGCGCCGCGCCCGCACCGACGCCGAACGCCTGCTCACCGCGGCCTCCACCCAGGCCCAGGAGGCGACCGACCACGCCGAGCGGCTGCGCAGCTCCACGGCCAGCGAGTCGGACGCCGCCCGTCGGCAGAGCGCCGAGCTGAGCCGGGCCGCCGAGCAGCGGATGACCGAGGCCGAGGAGGCGCTGCGCAAGGCGCAGAGCGAGGCCGAGAAGCTGGTCACCGAGGCCAAGGAGAGCGCCGCGAAGGCGCTGGCGAGCGCCGAGTCGGCCAACGAGCAGCGCACCCGCACGGCCAAGGAGCAGGTCGCCCGGCTGGTCGAGGAGGCCACCAAGGAGGCCGAGAGCACGAAGTCCGAGGCCGAGCAGCTGGTCGCGGACGCGCGCGCCGAGGCGGAGAAGATCGTCGCCGAGGCCTCGGAGAAGGCCCGCAGCGTCACCGCGGAGGAGACGGCCACCCAGCTGTCCAAGGCGGCGAAGACCGCCGAGGACGTGCTGAACAAGGCGTCCGAGGACGCCAAGAAGACCACGAAGGCCGCGTCCGAGGAGGCCGAGCGGATCCGTTCGGAGGCGGAGGCCGAGGCGGACCGGCTGCGCGCCGAGGCGCACGACATCGCCGAGCAGCTCAAGGGCGCCGCGAAGGACGACACCAAGGAGTACCGCGCCAAGACGGTCGAGCTGCAGGAGGAGGCGCGCCGGCTGCGCGGCGAGGCCGAGCAGCTGCGCTCCGACGCGGTCGCCGAGGGCGAGAAGATCCGCGCGGAGGCCCGGCGCGAGGCCGTGGCGCAGATCGAGGAGGCGGCGAAGTCCGCCGAGGAGCTGCTGGCCAAGGCCAAGGCGGACGCGGACGAGCTGCGCGGGAGCGCGACGGCCGACAGCGAGAAGGTCCGCACGGAGGCCATCGAGCGCGCCACCGCGCTGCGCCGGCAGGCCGAGGAGACCCTGGAGCGCGCCCGCGGCGAGGCCGAGCGGCACCGCGCGGAGGCCGACGAGCACGCCGAGTCGGTACGGGCGGACGCCGAGCGGGCCGCGACGGAGCTGCGCGAGGAGACCGAGCGGGCGCTGGCGGCCCGGCAGAGCGAGGCCACCGAGGAGCTGACCCGGCTGCACGCGGAGGCCGAGGAGCGCCTGGCCGCCGCCGAGCAGGCCCTCACCGACGCCCGTGAGCAGGCCGAACGGATCCGCCGCGAGGCCACCGAGGAGGCCGACCGGCTGCGGAGCGAGGCGGCCGAGCGGATCCGCACGCTCCAGCAGCAGGCGGAGGCGGAGGCCGAGCGGCTGCGCGACGAGGCCGCCGCGGACGCGTCGGCGTCCCGCGCGGAGGGCGAGGCGGTCGCCGTCCGGCTGCGTTCGGAGGCCGCGGCCGAGGCGGAGCGGCTCAAGACGGAGGCCCAGGAGACCGCCGACCGGGTCCGCGCCGAGGCGCAGGCCGCCGCCGAGCGGCTGGGCGCGGAGGCGTCCGAGACGCTGGACGCCGCCCGCGAGGAGGCCGCCCGGCGCCGCCGCGAGGCCGAGGAACTGCTCGGTTCCGCGCGCCAGGAGGCGGGCCAGGAGCGGGAGCGGGCGCGCGAGCAGAGCGAGGAGCTGCTGGCTTCGGCGCGCAGGCGGGTGGAGGAGGCGCAGGCCGAGGCCGTCCGGCTGGTCGAGGAGGCCGACCGGCGCGCCACCGAGATGGTCTCGGCCGCCGAGCAGCACGCGCAGCAGGTACGGGACTCCGTGGCCGGGCTGCACGAGCAGGCGCAGGAGGAGATCGCCGGGCTGCGTTCGGCCGCCGAGCACTCCGCGGACCGTACGAAGCGGGAGGCGGAAGAGGAGGCGGACCGGGTCCGCGCCGACGCCTACGCCGAGCGGGAGCGGGCGAGCGAGGACGCGGCAAGGCTGCGGCGCGAGGCGGGCGAGGAGACCGAGGCCGCCAAGGCGCTCGCCGAGCGCACGGTGTCCGAGGCGATCGCGGAGGCCGAGCGGATCCGTACGGACGTCGCCGAGCACGCGCAGCGGGTGCGCACCGAGGCCTCCGACACGATCGCGCAGGCCGAGCAGGCCGCCGCGCGCACGCGTGCGGACGCCCGGGACGACGCGAACCGGATCCGTTCGGACGCGGCGACCCAGGCGGACACGCTGATCTCCGAGGCGCGTTCGGAGGCGGAGCGGCTGCAGACGGAGACGGCCGCGGAGGCCGACCGGCTGCGCGCGGACACGGTCGCCGAGACGGACCGGCTGCGGGCCGACGCGGTCGCCGAGACCGACCTGCTGCGCACGGAGACGGCCGCCGAGGCCGAGCGGGTGCGGACCGAGGCGCTCGCCGAGGCCGAGCGGGTGCGGGCGCAGTCCGTCGCCACGGCGGAGAAGCTGATCTCGGACGCCACCGGGGACGCGGAGCGGCTGCGGGCCGAGGCCGCCGAGACGGTCGGCTCGGCGCAGTCCCGTGCTGAGCGGATCCGTACCGAGTCCGACCGGGTGAAGGCCGAGGCCGCGGCGGAGGCCGAGCGGCTGGTGACGGCGGCCCGCGAGGAGGCCGAGCGGACCCTGGACGAGGCGCGCCAGGACGCCAACAAGCGGCGTTCGGAGGCGGCCGAGCAGGTCGACAAGCTCATCACCGAGACCACCGCCGAGGCAGACAAGCTGCTCACCGAGGCGCAGGGGAGCGCGGTCAAGACCAAGGCGGACGCGGAGTCCCAGGCCGACACGATGGTGGGCGCGGCCCGCCAGGAGGCCGAGCGGATCCTGGCCGAGGCGACGGTCCAGGGCAACACGGCGGTGGAGAAGGCCCGTACGGACGCGGACGAGCTGCTCGTCGGGGCCCGCCGGGACGCCACGCAGATCCGTGAGCGCGCCGAGGAGCTGCGCGAGCGCCTCACCTCGGAGATCGAGGAACTGCACGAGCGGGCCCGCCGCGAGGCCGCCGAGACGATGAAGTCGACCGGCGACCGCTGCGACGCGCTGATCAAGGCCGCCGAGGAGCAGTTGGGCAAGGCGCAGGCGAAGGCCAAGGAGATCGTCTCGGACGCCAACTCCGAGGCGGGCAAGGTGCGCATCGCCGCGGTCAAGAAGGCCGAGGGGCTGCTGAAGGAGGCCGAGCAGAAGAAGGCGAAGCTCGTCAAGGAGGCCGAGGAGCTGAAGGCGGAGGCGGTCCAGGAGGCGCGGCGCACGGTCGAGGAGGGCAAGCGCGAGCTGGAGATCCTGGTGCGCCGGCGCGAGGACATCAACGCCGAGATCTCGCGGGTCCAGGACGTGCTGGAGGCGCTGGAGTCCTTCGAGGCACCGTCGTCCGGGAAGGACACCGGAGTCAGGGCGGGCGCGACGGTGGGTGCGCCGCGTTCGGGCGGGAAGTCGTCAGAGGGGTAGTCAGAAGGTTAGCCTTCTGGGTGAATTCGGGGCCTCACGGGGGAGCTTCCGAAGGCTCCGCCGGGGTACTTGGCAAGCGCTCGGGCGGTCAGCCACTCAAAAGAGGTGTCATTCTCCAGATCAAACACGTATCCGCTCGATGACACACCGCTTCGGCCCCTAGGATTCGACCTATCACCTCACCGGTCTCATTCGACAGGAACCCCATGAGCGACACTTCCCCCTACGGCTTCGAGCATGTGCGGCGTGGGTACGACCGCGCTCAGGTGGACGATTACATCGCCAGGCTCGACTCAGACCTCGCCGACGCCCGCTCCCAGACCAAGATGCTGGAGAAGCGCATCGAGGAGCTCCACCTCGAGACGCAGAGCGCCCAGGCCCAGATCACCGACGCCGAACCGTCGTACGCGGGTCTCGGCGCCCGGGTCGAGAAGATCCTCCGCCTCGCGGAGGAGGAGGCCAAGGATCTGCGTGAGGAGGCCGCGCGCGCGGCCGAGCAGCACCGTGAGCTGGCCGAGGCGTCGGCCCAGCAGGTCCGCAACGACGCCGAGTCCTTCGCCGCGGAGCGCAAGGCCAGGGCCGAGGACGAGGGCATCCGGATCGTCGAGAAGGCCAAGAGCGACGCCTCCCAGCTGCGCAGTGAGGCGCAGAAGGACGCGCAGTCCAAGCGGGAGGAGGCGGACGCCCTCTTCGAGGAGACCCGCGCCAAGGCCGCGCAGGCCGCCGCCGACTTCGAGACGAACCTGGCCAAGCGCCGCGAGCAGTCCGAGCGTGACCTGACGCTGCGCCAGCAGAAGGCGGAGAAGCGGCTCGCGGAGATCGAGCACCGCGCCGAGCAGCTGCGCCTGGAGGCGGAGAAGCTGCGCACGGACGCCGAGCGCCGCGCCCGCCAGACCGTGGAGACGGCGCAGCGTCAGGCCGAGGACATCGTGGCCGACGCCAACGCCAAGGCGGACCGCATCCGTTCGGAGTCCGAGCGCGAGCTGGCGGCGCTGACCAACCGCCGCGACTCGATCAACGCCCAGCTGACGAACGTCCGCGAGATGCTGGCGACCCTGACCGGTGCCGCGGTGGCCGCCGCGGGCACCCCGGCCGAGGACGAGCCGGTCTCCCGGGGGGTTCCCGCGCAGCAGACCCGGTAAGCAAGTACGGGCCGGTAAGCAAGTACGGGGAAGTGGGCCCGGTCGGAGCACACGCGTCACGGACCGATGATCGCCGAGCCCCCCGCCGCCTTCCGGTGGCGGGGGGCTCGGCGCACCCTTAGCGTGGCCGCATGATCGAGCTGGCGGGCCTGACCAAGCGCTACGGCGAGAAGGTCGCGGTCGACGACCTCACGTTCACGGTGCGGCCGGGCACCGTCACCGGGTTCCTGGGGCCCAACGGTGCCGGGAAGTCCACGACCATGCGGATGGTCCTGGGCCTGGACCACCCCACCGGCGGGGACGTGCGCATCGACGGCCGGCATTACCACGAGCTGCGGGACCCGCTGACGTACATCGGTGCGCTGCTGGACGCCAAAGCCGTGCACGGTGGGCGCAGCGCGTACAACCACCTGCTGTGCCTGGCGCAGAGCAACGGGATCCCCACCCGCCGGGTGCACGAGGTGCTGGAGACGGTGGGTCTGACGGCGGTCGCGCGGAAGAAGGCGAAGGGGTTCTCGCTCGGCATGAGCCAGCGCCTCGGCATCGCGGGGGCGCTCCTCGGCGATCCGCGGATCCTGATGTTCGACGAGCCGGTCAACGGGCTCGACCCGGAGGGCATCCACTGGATCCGCAGCCTGATGCAGTCGCTGGCCGCACAGGGCCGGACGGTCTTCGTCTCCTCCCATCTGATGAGCGAGATGGCGCTGACCGCCGACCATCTCGTGGTCATCGGGCAGGGGCGGCTGCTCGCGGACACCTCGATGGCCGACTTCATCGCACGCAACGCGCGCTCCTGCGTCCGGGTGCGCACCCCCGACCGCGAGCGGCTGCTGGAGGCGCTGCACGGGGCCGGGATCCAGGTCGTCCGGGCCGGGGACGGGGCGCTGGAGGTGGACGGCAAAAGCTCCGAGGAGATCGGGGAGCTGGCCGCGCGCAGCCAGGTGGTGCTGCACGAGCTGAGTACCCGGCAGTCCTCCCTGGAGGAGGCGTTCATGCGGCTGACCGCCTCCTCGGTGGAGTACCACGCGCACGCGGAGCCGGCCGGGCGGCCCTGGGGCGTGGACTGGAACAGCAGGACGGCGGCGGCTCCGGCGGGGTTCGAGGAGAGCGCGGCGCGGACGACGGTGGAGGGCTGAGGCATGGCGGCGACCCAGGTCATCCGGTCCGAATGGACCAAGATCCGGTCGGTGGCGTCGACCGTGTGGACCCTGTCCCTGGCGGCGGTGGTCACCATCGCCCTCGGCATGCTGATCTCGGGCCTGACCAGGAGCGAGTTCGGGAACATGCCCGCGCGCGAGCGGCTCTCCTTCGACCCCACCTTCGTCAGTTTCGCGGGCATGACCCTCGGTCAGCTGGCGATGATCGTCTTCGGGGTCCTGGTGGTGTCCAACGAGTACAGCACGGGCCTGATCCGCACGTCGCTGGCCGCGGTCCCCCGGCGCGGGGCCTTCCTGGCGAGCAAGGTGGCCGTCGCGGCCCTCCTGGCCCTGCTCGTCGGCATGGCCACCAGCTTCGCCGCGTTCTTCCTCGGGCAGGCGATGCTCGGCTCGCTGCGGACCTCGCTGGAGGCGCCGGGTGTGCTGGGCGCGGTGATCGGCGGCGGGCTGTACATGACCCTGATCGCGGTGTTCTCGATGGCCGTCGCCGTGATGCTGCGCTCGCCGATGCTGTCCCTGGGCATCCTGATGCCGTTCTTCTTCCTGATCTCCAACATCCTCGGGAATGTCTCGGCGACGAAGAAGATCGGCCAGTACCTTCCCGACCAGGCGGGCAGCCGCATCCTGCGGGTGATCCCCCGGGTCGGCGACGACACCCCCTACGGTCCCTGGGGCGGTCTCGGCATCATGGCGCTGTGGGTGCTCGCGGCGCTCGCGGTGGGCTACGCGCTCCTGCGCAAGCGGGATGCCTGAGGGCGTATCCCCGCAGATCACGCCGTACCAGCCCCACTCGCCTTTACTTTCTTTTGGCCGGAACCGTCAGCGCCCGGATATCCTCCTAAGCCTTACGGGGGCGTGCGCCCCGCTGTCCTGAACCTCGGGACGGCTACCTTCCGATGGGACCGGAGCATGATCGAGGCAGTCGGCCTGACCAAGCGCTACGGCGCCAAGACCGCCGTGAACAACCTCTCCTTCCAGGTGCGGCCCGGTGCCGTGACCGGCTTCCTCGGGCCGAACGGCTCGGGCAAGTCGACGACCATGCGGATGATCCTCGGCCTGGACAACCCCACCGCGGGCACGGTGACGATCGGCGGCTATCCGTACCGCAGACTGCCCAACGCCCCGCGCCAGGTGGGCGCCCTGCTGGACGCCAAGGCGGTGCACGGTGGCCGGAGCGCCCGCAACCACCTGCTGTCCCTGGCCCAGCTGTCGGGCATCCCGGCCCGCCGCGTCGACGAGGTGCTGGGCGTGGTCGGCCTTCAGGAGGTGGCCCGCCGGCGTTCGAAGGGCTTCTCGCTCGGCATGGGGCAGCGGCTCGGCATCGCGGCGGCGCTGCTGGGCGACCCGCAGGTGCTGCTGTTCGACGAGCCGGTCAACGGCCTCGACCCCGAGGGCATCCTCTGGGTGCGGAACCTGATGAAGGCGCTGGCCGCCGAGGGACGGACCGTGTTCGTCTCCAGTCACCTGATGAGCGAGATGGCGCTGACCGCGGACCATCTGATCGTCATCGGGCGCGGCCAACTGCTCGCCGACATGAGTGTGACGGACTTCATCTCCGCCAACTCCGCCGACTTCGCCCGGGTCCGCACCCCCGGCACCGACCCGCAGCAGCGGGAGAAGCTGTCCTCCGCGCTGACCGAGGCGGGCGGGCAGGTGCTGCCCGAGCAGGACGGCGCGCTGCGCGTGACCGGCCTGCCGCTGCCCCGCATCAGCGACCTCGCGCACGAGGCGGGCGTACGGCTGTGGGAGCTGTCGCCGCACCAGGCCTCGCTGGAGGAGGCGTACATGCGGATGACGCAGGCGGTGGTCGACTACCGCTCGACGACCGACGAGAAGGCCGGTCTGATGCAGCCGCTGCCGCCCGGTACCCAGCCGCCGGTGCCGGTGCCGGGCCAGGGCCAGCCCGGCTGGTACGCCCCGCCACCGCCGCAGGCGCAGCCCGGCGCGGGCACGCCCAACCCGTACGCGCAGGCCGCCCCGGCCTCCCCCGCAAGTGACCTCACCAAGTCCGAGGACGCCCGATGAGCACGCCGCAGACTCCGATGCCGCCGGCCGCACCGCCCGCCTGGGAGGCGGGGGCCGCTTCTTCGCACCCCGGTTACACCTCGCCGATCCCCGTCGTCCGCACGCACCTGGGGCACGCCCTCGCCTCCGAGTGGACGAAGATCAAGTCGGTGCGCTCCACACTGTGGACCCTGGGTGTGTTCGTCGTCCTCGTGATCGGGATCGGGCTGCTGACCGGCGGGGTGGTCGCCCACTCCTCCAGCGACCTGTCCGGTAACGAGAACGCGCTGACGCTGGGCTTCTTCGGCGTGCTCCTGGGCAGCATCTGCATCATCACGCTGGGCGTGCTGACCACGGCCTCCGAGTACGGCACCGGCATGATCCGCACCACGATGACCGCGTGCCCCACCCGGGGGCGGGTGCTGGCTGCCAAGGCGCTGGTGTTCTTCCTGCTCTCCTTCGTCATCACCCTGGCGTGCACCGCGGTGGTCGCCGTCGCGCAGTCGGCGATGCTCGACGGCAGGGGCGCGCGCCGGCCGTCCGGCGGCGAGTGGTTCAAGGCGACGGTCGGCGTCAGCCTCTACCTGGCGCTGCTGGGGCTGATCTCGCTGCTCATCGGCTCGGTGCTGCGGCACTCGGCGGGCGCCATCACCATCATGATCGGCGTGGTGCTCGCGCCGCTGGTCATCGCGCTGTTCATGTTCACGCGGTCGCTGGAGCCGGTGCGCACCGCCCTGTTCGAGTACTCCATCCCGAACCAGCTGGGCGTCTTCTACTCCAGCTCGCTGAGCGATTCCGGCCCGTCGGGCTGGGACCCGCTGTGGATCATGCTGGGTGTGACGGCCGCCTTCGGCGCCGGCGCGTGGGCGCTGCTGCGGGAGCGGGACGTGTAGGTCCGCGGACCCTGGGGGCCGTGGAGGCCCCGCTTTCAGAACTTCGGCGCGTTACGGGACCGCTGCACTCGCGTGGTGCGGCGGTCCTTCGCGTTCCAGCAGGACTTGTGCCAGTGCCGGCGGTCGTCCACCCCGGCGTACTCGGGCCAGGCCACCACGTGCGGGACGCCCGAGCCGATCATCTGGTCGCAGCCGGGGCAGCGGTACGTCTTGCCCGCCGCGCTGGCACCCGCGACATGGCGCACGTTCCACTCCTCGCCCTGCCAGCTCTCGGTGGACTGCCAGCCCCCGTAGCGACTCGCCGCGTCGTCCTCGGCGCTCCGGCCGGACGAGCCAGGACCCTTGGGGCGGTTGCGACGCGGGGACACGGGACACCTCACCGGTTCTGTGGAAGGACGGGGTCCGTCCAGCGTACGCGGCGCCGCCGGGCGGACGCGCAAGGAACCGGATCGCCTGCCGAACCGCACAAGTCGCTCTACGGAACGGTCAATTCCGCAGACAATCCGGAAATCCCTCCGCCAGGCCGTGACCTCGGCACGTGTCGTGCGGTTATGCCCGGTGGGGGAGCTCCGCGTCGGAGCCGAGGAAGCAGGAAGAGCGATGCGCGTAGGAAGTTTCGTGTTGGCGGCCCAGTTCCCCGGGCAGGGCCAAGGGGAGGCGCTGCACCGCGCGGTCCGGACGGCCGAGGTCACCGAGGAGGCCGGCCTGGACGCGGTCTGGCTCGCCGAGCACCACTTCGTACCGTACGGGACGTGCCCGTCGGCCATCACCCTGGCCGCGCTGCTGCTCGGCCGCACCCGCCGGCTGCGGGTGGGGACGGCGGTGAGCGTGCTGCCCACCGCCCATCCGGTCGCCCTGGGCGAACAGGCCGCCCTGCTGCACGTGACGAGCGGCGGCCGGTTCTCGCTGGGCGTGGGCCGTGGCGGTCCGTGGGTCGACCTGGAGGTCTTCGGGACGGGCCTCGCGGCGTACGAGACGGGGTTCCCCGAATCACTCGATCTGCTGGTGCGCTGGCTGCGCGAGCCGTCGGTGTCGGCCTCCGGCGACCGGTTCGGCTTCCGCGAGGTCGCCGTCGTGCCCCGCCCCTCAGAGGCGCTGACCGATGCCCCGGGACCCGAGGTCGTCGTCGCCTGCACCTCACCGGCGAGCGTCCGGCTGGCCGCCGAGCGCGGGTTGCCGATGCTGCTCGGGATGCACGTCGGCGACGAGGAGAAGGCGGAGATGATCGCCCTGTGGCGGCGCAGCGCACGGGCCGCCGGGCACCCGGCCGAGGCGATCCGGGACGCGGCCCATGTCTCGGCCGGGGTCTGCCAGATCGCCGACCGGCGCGCGGACGCGGAGGAGACCCTGCTGAAGGCGATGCCGGGCTGGCTGAAACAGGGCCTGGACGCCCATGTCACGGTGGACGGCCGCAGCCGCCGGATGCGCGATCCGCTGGCCTACACGGAGCTGCTGTGCGCACTGCACCCCGTGGGGACGCCGAGGCTGTGCGCGGACCGGCTCGCCGCGACCTTCGAGCGCACCGGCATCTCCCGCTTCGCCCTGCTCGTCGAAGGCTCCGGCGACCTGGCGGCGACGGAGGAGACCGTACGACGGCTCGGCGCCGAGGTACTCCCCCACCTGGCCTGACCCGTGCCGTCACGGGCGGGCCTGCCGCCCCGGCCCTCCATGCACCTCCCGCGGGCGGGGCGGCAAACCGACGACCAGGTCCTCGCGCCTGGATCACGCCGGTTCGCGGTGTGGCGATCCGGCCCGATCCAGACGGAAGAACCTGCCCCCCTCAGCAGTCCCGGAGCTCCGGCGACTGGTTGAGCAGCTGACTGCGCACCGACGTGAAGCGGGACAGCCGCTCGTCGGCCGAGGCGTCCAGCGGGAACACCGCGACCCGGTGGCAGTTCTGGAAAGCCAGCCGCACACCGAAGTGCCGCTGCAGCGCGCCGCGTATGGCATCACTCGCGAGCGCGCGCAGCAGCTGACCGCGCGCCTGCTCGTCCGGCGGGGGCGTCTGGTTGTCGGCGAATTCTCCGCCGTCCACCTTCAGCTGGGCCACCAGGGAGCTGATCATCTCCCACGCATAGGGCAGGGAGGTCCGGACGCAGTCGACGAAAGCTGCTTCGTCGACCTCGCCTCGCTCGGCCTGTTCGAGTAGGGCCGGTGAGACGTCGAGCGACATGGGTTCTCCTCTCGCACCCCCGACCAGCAGGGGTTGCCGGACAGATGAGGGAGTTCGCGATACCGAACACGGTGAGTACACACCTCGCGACCTCCCGTTCCTACGGTAGGCAACGAAACGAGGGCTTACCAGGCGAATGCGAGGACCGGCCGGTCGAGTTGGGCACACAATCGGCCACAAGTGAACACGGGTGATCCAGGGAAAAATGGGACGGCGCCCGGCGGAGCCTCCCTCGGGCGCGAGCGGAGCAGGACGGGCGAATCGCGTACGGCACGGTGCGTCGAGTAGCGTTGCCGACCATGCGTCTCGTCATCGCCCGGTGCTCCGTCGACTATGCCGGCCGGCTCACCGCCCACCTCCCGTCGGCTCCCCGTCTGATCCTGGTCAAGGCCGACGGCAGCGTCTCGATCCACGCGGACGACCGCGCCTACAAGCCCCTGAACTGGATGTCGCCGCCGTGCACGCTGAAGGAGGGCGCGGGCGACGAGGAAGGCGTCTGGACGGTCGTCAACAAGGCGGGCGAGAAGCTCATCATCACGATGGAGGAGATCCTCCACGACTCCTCGCACGAACTCGGCGTGGACCCGGGGCTGATCAAGGACGGCGTGGAAGCACACCTCCAGGAACTCCTCGCCGACCGCATCGACACCCTCGGTGAGGGCTACACGCTCATCCGGCGCGAGTACATGACGGCCATCGGCCCGGTGGACATCCTGTGCCGGGACGGCGCCGGGCAGACGGTCGCCGTCGAGATCAAGCGGCGCGGCGAGATCGACGGGGTGGAGCAACTCACCCGCTACCTGGAGCTGTTGAACCGCGACCCGCACCTCGCTCCGGTGCGCGGCGTCTTCGCAGCGCAGGAGATCAAACCGCAGGCCCGGGTCCTCGCGACCGACCGCGGCATCGGCTGCCAGGTGCTCGACTACGACGCGCTGCGCGGCATCGAGGACGACAAGCTGCGGCTGTTCTGAGACCGGCGCCCCTTCGCGCACGGGGGCCCGGACCGGCCGAGCCGGTC
>NZ_JBHJUW010000019.1:0-92074 GCF_042268205.1 Streptomyces sp. NPDC056160 | reverse complement strand
TGGGTGCCCCTCCCGGGGCGTGCAACCGCCGCGTCGGCGGTACCCGGCCACCCGACCACGGCGCCGACACCGACACCGACGCCCCCACCGCGACCTCGCCTCGCTCGTGTCGCCCCCGCCGTGCACGCACCGACCTGCGACCTCCGTCCGGCCGGCCCGCCAGGGGCGTCCTCCGCGAGGCCGCGCCCCGGGCCGGTCAGCCGGACGTCCGCGCCTCCAGCATTCTCCTGGCCTCGGCGACCACGGCCGGGTCGGTGACGAAGTGCGTGTCCTGCTCGGCGGACGCGCTGGAGGCGCCGAGGGGGATCCACGCGCCCCCGCGCCGGGGCTCGGCGCGGCGCTTCGCGGAGAGGTGGACGGCGGCCACGCCGGCGGCGGTCAACGCCGGGATGTCCGCCGGGTGCACCCCGCCGCCCGCCATCACCTGCACGCCGGGTGCGGCCTCGACCATGGCGGCGAGCCGGGCCAGCCCCTGTGCGGCGGCCGGGGCGCCGCCGGAGGTCAGTACCCGGGTGAGCCCCAGGGCGGGCAGCAGCGCGGCCGTGGCGACCGGGTCCGCGGACAGGTCGATCGCGCGGTGCAGGGTCACCTCGACCGGGCGGTCCGCCTCGTGAGCCGCCGCGGCGAGGCGGGCGACGGTGTCGGTGTCGAGGCCGCCGTCCGCGGTGAGCGCGCCGACGACGACGCCCGAGGCTCCCGAGGCGATCACGGACCGTACCTCGGCGACCATCAGGGCGGTCTCCTCGGCGTCGTGGACGAAGTCGCCCGGTCGGCAGCGGACCAGCACCTGCACCGGCAGACCCACGGCGGCGACCGCCTCGACCAGGGCGGCCGAGGGGGTCAGACCGCCCAGTTCCAGGCCGGTGCAGAGTTCGACGCGATCGGCTCCCTGATCGAGGGCGACACGGGCGCCGACCGGCGAGGTGACGGCGATCTCCAGCGCCGGCCGCGGGAGCGGTCCCGCCGGACCGGGCCGCCCACGCCTCGCAAGGGTGGCCTCCGGTGCGGGCGCCGGGCCCGCACCGAAGGCCCCGGGCGGGTCGAGCGGCCGGGTGGCGCGGCCGGTCACTCGTCGTCCCCGGTGAGCGGCTGGTCGGAGGCCGGGATGACACGGGCCGTCAGGTCAGGGTCGGCCATGTCGCGGTCGAAGGGGAACATCGGGCGGCGGATGCGGCGGTGGCCGAGGCGTACCAGGTCCTGGTCGACACCGCCCGGGGTGAGGGCCATCTTCCAGCCGACCGACATGTCGAACAGTTCGGGCTCCAGGTAGCCGATCTTCACGATCACGATGTCCGCGGAGCGCGGGTCGAGGTCGAGGTCGGTGAAGTCGTGCTCGTGGTGGTACGGCTTGCGCAGCCGGGTGAGGATCGCGTACACGCTGCCGACCCGGACGACCACCTCGGTCTCGGCGTCCCGGTCGCCGTGCCGGATCGCGTGGACCACGCCGGTCAGGGTCACGGGGCCGGCGTGCCGGTCGTCGACCTGCGCACCGGCGGTGACGGTGACGGTGGCGCCGACCCCGGCGGCGACGGCGGTCTCGATCGCGGCGGGGCCGGGCACCGAGGCGTAGATGACGGTCGGCCCGTCCTCCTTCTGGAATTCGGGGCGCTCCAGCAGCCGGGTCAGGCCCCAGGTGACGTCGCCGGCGCCGCCCGCGGTGGGGTTGTCGCCGGTGTCGCTGATGAAGTACGGCCGCTGGCCGGAGGCGAGGGCCTCGTCGAGGAGTTCGTCGTAGGTGCCGGTCGGGGCGACGAAGTCGAAGTCGTGGCGGGCGTCCCAGAAGCCCCGGGCGAGGCGCTCGGCCCCGGCCGAGACCGCCGCCGTGTCATCGCCGGTGACGACCACGACGGCACGGTTGCGGGGTTCGTCCGCCCAGGCGTAGCCGACCCAGATCGCGGCGTCCGTCACGCCGTCGACGGCCTCGACCTCGTCGACCGCCGCGTACACGCTCTTGGCGGGTTCGATCCGGGTGGAGGTCTGCTCGCCGGCCAGCAGCACCGGGACCGGCACCCACGCCTTGACCGGGCGGGGAGCGCCGGAGGCCAGCAACTCGACCAGGTTGCGCACGGCACGCTCCTTGGTCTCCATGTGGTCCTCGTGCGGGGCCATGCGGTAGCAGGTGATCAGGTCGCTGCGGTGGGCGAGTTCGCGGGAGACGTTGCCGTGCAGGTCCATCGAGGTGGAGACGATCACGTCCGGGCCGACGGTGGCGCGGATGCGCTCCAGCAGCACGGCCTCGGCGTCGTCGATCCCCTCCACCGTCATGGCGCCGTGGATGTCGTACCACAGGCCGTCCGGCCGGGGCAGCGCGGCGAGGCGTTCGATGAGCTCGTCGGTGAGCGCGGTCCAGGCGGCGGCGGTGACGGTGCCTCCGGGCAGCGACTTGCCGACCAGGGCGCCGTGCCATTCGGCGGCCTCGCGCAGTTCCTGGCCGGGGGAGAGGAAGGGATACCGGTCGAGCACCTCGGCACCGCGCGAGGGGTGGAAGGCGGGTGCCTCGGTGCGGGCCGGGGAGAAGGTGGAGGACTCGATGCCGAGGCCGGCGACGGCGATGACCGGGCGGGCGACGGCGGTACGGGTGTGCGTCATGGCTCCTCGTGCGGGGTGGTGGTGCGCAGTGGGTATGGCCGGGTGGGTACGGCGGATCGGGTCGGGCGGGCCGGATGGGCCGGGGGCGGGTATGGGGGAGTGGGCGGGGCGGTCGGCGCTTTCCGCGGGCCCCGGGCTGCTGCCCGGGGCCCGGGGCGCGGGCACGGAACCTGGGCGAGTGCCCGGGTACGGGGCCGGTCCGTGGCCGGGTGGCTGGATACGGGGCCGGTTCGCGGGAGGATGGCTGGATACGGGGTCGGTTCGCGGGCGGGTGGCCGGGTCCGGGCCGAGGGGACACGGACGAAAGCCGGGGGCCGGGCGCTCGTCCGGGGCGGTTCCCGGGCCCCCGGCTTTCTTCGCTTCCTTCGGGACTTCTTTCTCGGGCGGGAGCTCGACTGCCGTGCGGCTCAGGAGTCGTGGACCGTGGAAGAAAGCGGAAGTCCTGCCCGCGCGGAACGCTTTGAGTGGGTGTCAGTCCCTTCTGGAAGGCGTGGCGGCAGGGGTCCGATCCGTGCCGGTGACGGTGCCGCCGGCATCGCCCAGGGCGCGGGCCAGGGCGCGCTGCAGGGCGGACAGCCCGGCGCCGACCAGTCCCGCGTCGGCGCCGAGGACGGCCCGCTCGATGGTGAGGTGTTCGGTCACCAGCGGGTGGCAGCTCTCGTAGAGCTGGCTGCGCACCGCGGCCATGAACGGTTCCAGGGTGGAGAGGATGCCGCCGAGGTAGACGGCGTCCGGGTTGAAGAAGTTGACGTTGGCGGCGAGCACCTGGCCGAGGTGGTCGCCGGCCCTGCGGACGGCGCGGGTCGCCTCCGGGTCGGCGTCGGTGGCGAGCTGGACCACGTCCTCGGGGCTGGCGACGTCCAGACCGCGTTCGCGCAGGATGCGCACGAGGGCGGCGCCGGACGCCACGGTCTCCAGGCAGCCGGTGTTGCCGCAGGAGCAGGGGATGTCGGCGCCGCCGTCGATGCGGATGTGGGTGATGTCGCCGGCGGCCCCCGTCGCGCCCCGGTAGAGGCGGCCGTCCGCGATGACGCCGGCGCCGATCGCCGAGCCGATCTTCACGGTGATCGACTGCCGGTGCTCGGCGGGCCTGACGCTCTGCTCCCCGACCGCCATGCAGTTGGCGTCGTTGTCGACGACGGCCGGGACCCCGAAGCGCTCCTCCAGCCAGGCGGCGACCGGGAAGCGGTTCCAGCCGGGCATCCGGGACGGCAGCACGACGGCGCCGGCGCTCACGTCCACCGGCCCGGGCAGGGACAGCCCGACGCCCCGGAGCCGGTCGCGCCCCCGCTGCTCGGCGAGCGACTCCAGGTGTTCGGCCAGCAGCGGCAGGGCGGTCTCGGGCCCGTCGGCGATCTCGAAGGGGACGTTGGTGACGTCACCGACGCCGCCGCCCGGGAGCACCACACCGATGCGGGCATGGCGGCCGCCGACGTCGGCGGCGACGGCGTACTCGTCGGTGCTGCCCGCCCTGAGCACCCTGCGGGGGCGGCCTCCGGTGGAGGACTGGGTGCCCTCCTCGGCGATGAGCCCGCGCTCGACCAGCTCGGCCACGGTGAGGGAGATGGTCGAGGCGGCCGCGCCCAGGAGCTGCGCGAGTTCGGCGCGGGACGACGCCTGCCCCGAGGCGACGAGTTCGAGGACCCGGGTGGCCAGGGCCGCGCCCTTGGGCGCGCTCCCCCTCGCCGTGGTGCCTCTCGGGGACACGCCCTTGGTGGTCTTGCGGTCCCGTGCACTTATTTCAGACATGTACGAAGTAACTTCCGCAGTGTTGGGTGTGACGGAGACAGTACGCCCGTCCGGGCAGGCGGGGAACAGTTCCTTGAAGAAAGTGGAGAGCATCGATGCAAAGTGAATTCGCCTCAAACTGGTGCATAAGCACCGCTTGGAGCGTCCAGGCGGGGTGCAGAGGACTTTCTTCGGAATCGGAGTAACTTACTTGTTACTAATTCTTGTTTGTTTGTTCGGCGCGTCCGTCGTTGACTGTCGCCATACACAGCGCCGATCCCGCGGCGCCGGTCCGGGGGCGTCCCGGGACGTTTGCGGGTCCTTTCACTCTGAGGAGAGTCATGTTCCTTGCTCACACGGCGGCCGGCCGCCGCTGGGCCCTCGTCGCGGGTGCCGCCGTCCTCACCGGCGCGCTGGTCACCGGCTGTTCCGGGGGTGGCACCTCGTCCTCCGGTTCGGCGTCGTCGGACACGATCAACTACGCTCTCCCGGCCAACTTCACGCCGAACTGGATCCTGCCGGTCGGCACCGCCGCACACCTGAACACGAACAACTCCTCCATATCCCAGGCCGTCTGGGAGCCGCTGATCGCGTACGACGGCTCCACCGGCAAGGTCGGCTGGAACAAGGACAACTCGCTGGCCACCGACGCCAAGTTCGCCCCGGACAGCAAGAGCGTGACGATCACGCTCGGCAACCGTCACTGGAGCGACGGCAAGCCGGTCACCTCGCGCGACGTGGAGTTCTGGTTCAACCTGGTCAAGGCGAACAAGGCGGACTGGGCCAGCTACAGCCCGGGCAAGGCGCCGGACAACTGGACATCGTTCAAGACGACCGACGCCACACACTTCACCCTCACCTTCGACAAGGCCTACAACCAGGAGTGGATGCTCGCCAACGAGTTGAGCATGATCCGCGTGATGCCGCAGCACGTCTGGGACAAGACCGGCGACGCGGGCGCCGTCTCCGACCTGGACCGCACCGCCGCCGGCGCCAAGCAGGTCTGGACGTACCTCAACAACGCGGCCAAGAAGATCTCCGGTTACGCGACCGACCCGCTGTGGAAGACGGTCAGTGGCCCGTACACCATCAAGTCGTTCTCCACCGCGGGCAAGGTCGAACTGACCGCAAACCCCAAGTACGACGGCGGCGGCAAGGCCAACATCAAGAACGTCAACCTGCTGCCGTTCACCACCACCGACGCCGAGGAGAACGCCCTCCGCGCCGGCACCGTCGACTACGGCTACATCAACGCCACGGACCTGGGCCAGGAGGCGTCCTTCAAGGCCAGGGGCTACTCGGTGAAGCCGTGGAGCGGCTGGGCGATCACCTACATGCCGTACAACTTCAACAACCCCACCATGGGCCCGGTGTTCAAGCAGCTGTACGCCCGCCAGGCGATCCAGATGTCGGTGGACCAGACCACCCTGTCCAAGGTGGTCTTCAACGGCAGCGCCGTCTCCACCTACGGCCCGATCCCGCAGGGCCAGGAGTCGTCCTTCGTCTCCGCCGAACAGAAGCGCAACCCGTACCCGTTCGACACCGCCGGGGCGAAGAAGCTGCTCACCGACCACGGCTGGACCGAGCAGGGCGGCACCATGGTGTGCACCAGCCCCGGCACCGGCAACAACCAGTGCGGCGCGGGCGTCGACAAGGGCACCAAGTTCCAGATGCAGGTGCTGTCCCAGTCCGGCTCGACCGTGACCGACAACATGATGAGCGCGCTCCAGTCGTCGTTCGCGAAGACCGGCATCAAGTTCGACATCAAGACCGCCCCGGTCAACTCCGTGCTGTCGCAGGCCGGCCAGTGCACCGCCGGCGAGTCGGGCTGCAAGTGGCAGCTGTCGTTCTTCGGCACCGCGGGCAGCTGGTACTTCCCCGCCTACCCGAGCGGCGACTCGCTCTTCGCCACCGGCGGCGGCTCCAACTTCGGCAGCTACTCCAACGCCGAGGTCGACAAGCTGATCACCGAGACCACCACGTCCTCCTCGAACGAGGCGGTGCAGAAGTACAGCGCCGCGCTCGCCAAGGACCTCCCCGTGGTCTGGCTGCCGGAGCCCGACTACCAGATCTCCGTGGTCAAGAACGGCCTCGACGGCTTCGCCCAGGACTCCCTCGCCAACTTCCACCCCGCCATGTGGAAGTGGACCAAGTAGGACCGGTCGGTGCCCGCGCGGGCCGACGGCACCCGGCCCACCGGCCGGCCGGCGGCCCGCGCACACCCCACGCACACCCGCGCCACACCGGCACCCGGCACACGGCATGCGCCACACCGGCATCCGCCACAAGGCCATCTGCCGCGCCGGCACCCGCCGCGCCGACACCCACGTCGCAGTGACGCCCCTGTCCAGGTGACGCCCGCGCGCCACAGAGACGAAGCGACCGGAAAACACATGAGCACTCCCTCGTACCTGATCAGACGCGTCCTCCAGGCCGTCGCGGTGATCGTCATCGTGACGATCGTCGTCTTCGGCCTGCTGCACGCCCTTCCCGGAGGCCCCGCGCGCGGGATCCTCGGCCCCCAGGCCACCGCCCAGCAGATCGCCGCCTTCAACCACGAACAGGGCCTCGACAAGTCCCTGCCCGTGCAGTACTTCTACTACCTCGGCCAACTGCTGCACGGGGACCTCGGGACCTCGTACACCCTCAACGAGCCGGTCTCCCAGCTCATCACCGAGCGGCTGCCGAAGACCCTGGTCCTCACCGTGCTGTCGGCCCTCGTCGGCCTCGTCCTCGCGGTCCCGCTGGGCATGTGGCAGGCCGTGCGCCGCAACAAGGCGGCGGACTACGTCATCACCACGCTGAGCTTCATCGCCTACTCCACGCCCGTGTACTTCCTCGGGCTGATCCTGGTGCTGGTCTTCAGCCAGGGCCTGGCGTGGTTCCCCTCGCAGGCCCCGCAGGGCGAGACACTGGCTCAGGTGTTCTCCGACCCGCAGGCCCTGGTGCTGCCGGTGGTCGCGGGCGCGGCCTCCATGGTCGCGGTGTTCAGCCGGTACATGCGCTCGGCCACCCTGGAGAACCTCTCCGAGGACTACGTCCGCACGGCCAGGGCGGGCGGCACCCGCCCTGGCGCCATCCTGTGGCGGCACGTGTTCCGCAACTCGCTGACGCCCGTGGTGGCCATGCTCGGCTACTACGTCCCGGTGCTCTTCGGCGGCGCCCTGGTCGTCGAGCAGCTCTTCAACTACCCCGGCATGGGGCTGCTGTTCTGGACGGCGGCACAGTCCTCCGACTACCCGGTCCTGCTGGGCTGCGTCCTGGTGATCGCCGTCGCCACCGTCACCGGCACCCTGCTCGCCGACATCGTCCAGCGGATCATCGACCCCCGAGTGAAGGCAGGCCGGGCATGAGCGCCGTCATCCAGCCGGACACGGCCCCGGCGAAGGCCGCACCACCGCGCGAGGCCTCCGGCGCACGGCTCGCCGTCCGCCGCTTCCTGCGCAACAGGCTGGCCGTCGTCGGACTCGCCGTCGTGGTCCTCTTCTTCCTCTTCTGCTTCGCCGGTCCGCTGGTCTACTCCACCGACCAGACCCACACCATGCTCCAGCAGGTCAACCTCGCCCCGAGCGGTGCGCACTGGCTCGGCACCGACGCCGTCGGCCACGACGAACTGGGCCGCCTCATGTACGGCGGCAAGGTCTCGCTGATCGTCGGCCTCGCGGCGGGCGTCCTCGCCACCGTCATCGGCACGCTGTGGGGCGCCGCCGCCGGATACGCGGGCGGCTGGATCGACGCCGTGATGATGCGGATCGTCGATGCCGGCATCGCGATCCCGGCGCTGTTCATCCTGCTGGTGGTCTCCGCCATCACGACCCCGGGCCTGACCGGGCTCGTCCTCATCCTGGGCCTGGTCTCCTGGCTCGTGCCCTCCCGGCTGGTGCGCGCGGAGACCCTGACCCTGAAGAACCGGGACTACGTCCTGACCCTGCGTGCCATCGGCGGAACGCACGCCCGGGCGATCCTGCGGCACATCCTGCCCAACTCGGTCTCGACCGTCATCGTCGCCGCGACCTTCCAGGTCGCCGACGCCATCCTGCTGGTCGCCTACGTCTCCTACCTGGGCATGGGTGTCCGGCCGCCGCAGACCGACTGGGGCGGCATGCTCTCCGCCGGTCTCACCGCCGCCTACTCCGGCTACTGGTGGCTCATCCTGCCGCCCGGCCTGGCCATCATCCTGGTGGTGTGGGCGTTCAACGCGATCGGGGACGGCCTCCGCGACGCATTCGATGTGAGGGGACGCGGATGACCGCCACCACCAAGGGCCCGGCCGCCCGCGCCACGGAGCCCGGGCCGATCCTCGAACTCGACGACCTCGGCGTCGTCTTCGCCACCGAGACCGGCGAGGTGCCCGCGGTCAAGGGTGTGTCCCTGACGGTCCGGCCGGGCGAGACGCTGGCCCTGGTCGGCGAGTCCGGCTCCGGCAAGTCCACCATCGCGCTCGCCGCGATGGGCCTGCTCGCCGGGAACGCCCGCGCCACCGGCAGCGCCGTCATCGACGGCACCCAGATCGTCGGCGCCGGCGAGAACGGCCTCGCGGCACTGCGCGGCAAGACCGTCTCCATGGTGTTCCAGGAGCCGGCCACCGCGCTCGACCCGCTCACCCGGATCGGGAAGCAGATCGCGGAAGTGATCCGCAACCACCGCGAGGTGTCCGCCAAGGACGCCGCCGCCGAGGCCGTCGACCTGCTGCGCCGGGTCGGCATCCCCGACCCGGACAAGCGCGCCCGCGCCTACCCCTTCCAGCTCTCCGGCGGACAGCGCCAGCGGGTCGTCATCGCCATGGCCATCGCCAACGAGCCCAGCCTGCTCATCGCCGACGAGCCGACCACCGCCCTCGACGTGACCGTGCAGGCCGAGATCCTCGACCTGCTGCGCCGGCTCGCCGTCGAGACCGGTACCGGCGTGCTGCTCGTCACCCACAACATGGGCGTCGTCGCCGACTTCGCCGACCGGGTCGCCGTCATGTACCACGGGGAGATCGTGGAGACCGGGCCGGTCGAGGACGTCCTGCTGCGCCCCGCCCACGACTACACCCGGCGCCTGCTGGCCGCCGTGCCCCGGCTGTCCGTCGCCGGGGCCGCGGACGGCGGCCCCGGCCGGACCGCCGCGGCGTCGCCCGCCCGGGCGCACCGTCCGGCGGCCGACACGGCGGCCGACACGGCGGCCGACCCGGCGGCGCCGCCCGCCGGACCGGGCGGCCCCGAGGACGGACCCGTGGTCGAACTGCGGGACATCAGCGTGGTGTTCGGCCGCGGCAAGGCCGCCGTGCGCGCCCTGGACGGAGTGTCGTTCCGCGTCGGGGCGGCGCAGACCCTTGGCCTGGTCGGCGAGTCCGGTTCCGGCAAGTCCACCGCAGCCCGGGTCGCGCTCGGCCTGATCCCGCCCACCTCGGGCACCGTCACCCTCTTCGGCGCCGACCTCGGCCGCACCCGCGCCCGGGCCCGCCGTGCGCTGCGGGCCGGCATCGGTGTCGTCCTCCAGGACCCGGTGGCCTCCCTCGACGCCCGGATGACCGTCGGCGAGTGCATCGCCGAACCCCTGCGGATACACCGTCGGGAACTGTCCGCCAAGGACCGGCAGGCCAAGGTCGCCGCCGTCCTCGACCGGGTACGGCTGCCCCGCGAAGCCGCCCGGCGCGCGCCCCGCGAACTCTCCGGCGGACAGCGTCAGCGGGTCAGCCTGGCCCGCGCCCTGGTGCTGGAGCCCCGGCTGCTGGTCGCGGACGAACCCACCAGCGCGCTCGACGTGAGCGTGCAGGAAGCGGTCCTGGAGGTGATCACCGAACTCCAGGGCGAACTGGGCTTCGCCTGCCTGTTCGTCTCCCACGACCTCGCCGTCGTACAGCACTTCGCTCAACGCGTCGTCGTGATGCGCGCCGGCCGGATCGAGGAACAGGGCCCCACCGGGACGACCCTGCTGCACCCGGAGACCGACTACACCCGCCGTCTGCTGGCCGCCGTGCCGGTGCCCGACCCGGTGGTGCAGCGGGGCCGCAGGGCCGAGCGCCTGGCCACCCTCGCGGCCGGCCGTACGGAGGCCCAGGCGTGACCCGACCCCTCACCACCCCGCACACCCCGCAGGATCCGGCCATGCCCCCCACCCTCCGGCCGCTCTTCGCCGGCATCGACGTCGGCGGCACCACCACCCAGGTGGTGGTCTGCTCCGACGACCTGACCGTCCTCGACCGGGCCGAGGCCGCCACCCCGGCGCAGGAGGGCGGCCGGGCCATGGTCGGCGTCGCCCTCGACGCGCTCGCGCCGCTGCTGGCCCGCACACCGGGCCGCCTGGTGGGCGCCGGAATCGGCGCGGCCGGGGTGGTGGACTCCGCGAACGGCCGCATCCTCGTCGCCAGCGACTCCTTCCGCGGCTGGGCCGGCTTCGCGGTCACCGCCGCCGTCGAGGAAGCCCTCGGCGTCCCGGCCTACCTGGACAACGACGTCAACGCCTTCCTCTACGGAGAGGTCTGCGGCGGAGCGGTACGCGGCGAGGCCGACGTCCTCGGCATGACCCTCGGCACCGGCGTCGGGGGCGCCCTGTGGACCAACGGCGCCCTGTACGCCGGTCCGCACGGCGCGGCCGGCGAGATCGGGCACATCCCCGGCTTCGGTGACCTGCCCTGCTCCTGCGGTGGCCGCGGCCACCTGGAGACGCTGGCCTCCGGGCGCTCCATCGGCGCCCGTTACGCCGACCGTACCGGCCGGCGCCGCACCGCCCGTGAGGTCGCGGAGGCCGCCGTCCGCGGCGACGAGGACGCTCTCGCGGTGTACCACGCCGCGGGGGAGGGCATCGCCCGCGCCATCGTCATCACGGCGGGCGTCGCCGACATCACCACGGTGGTCGTCGGCGGTGGCGTCAGCCGCGCCTGGCCCGTGCTGGAACCCGCCGTCCTCTCCGCCCTCGCCGCCGACCCCCCGGTCAGCGGCCACCCCGTCCGCCTGGTCCGGGCCGCCCTGGCCTCCGACGCGGTCCCGGTCGGCGCAGCCGCCCGCGCCCGACGCGAACTGGGCACGGGGCTGAGGGCGACGGCGTAGAGGTGAAGCGGGTGCCGCGGATCTCCGCTCGGGACGGTCCGCGGCACCCGCCTGGTTCGTCCGCTGCTCCCGCTCGTGAAGGAAGCCGGCGGCGGGTGTCGCCTACAATGCCCGGATTTCAGACCAGCGCCGCCCTCCGTCGGAACGAGGCCGTCCGCAAGGAACGGCTCCGGCCCGGCCGAAGGTCGAGGGCCGGCGTCCGGGGCACTGGCGCGGCAGGGATTCCTGGTGGCCCCGGCCAACCCGAAGGCGTTCATCCTGTTCGCTGTATGCCTGCCGCAGTTCGCACCCGGGGCCGCCCGGCACGTCGCCGTCCCGTCGGGTCGAGGGGAGAACCCCCGGATGTCCGGTCCCTGCGGTGATCGCGAGATGAGACGCCCCCGGCTCCCCGGGCCCGTCAAATCCGCAGCACCCGCCGGGCGTTGAGGTGCGCGATCTTTTCCTTGACCCCGGGCGCGAGGTCGGCCTTCTCTATCGCGGCCACCGCTTCGGCGGTCTCCTCGTAGGGGTAGTCGATCGCGAACATGACCGCGTCGGCGCCGATGGTCAGTACGGCGGCCTGCACGGCCTCCGGGGCCGGCACCCCGCTCGTGGTGATCAGGATGTTGCTTCCGAAGTACTGCGACGGCATCCGTTCGAGCGGTGTCTCGACCCGCAGCGTGCGGTAGCGCGAGTCGAGGCGGGAGCGCTGGAACGGCAGGAACTCGCCCAGGTGTCCGAGGATCAGGGTCGCGGTGGGGTGCCGGTCGAAGACCCCGGCGTAGATCAGCCGCATGGCATGGCCGCCGGTCTCGGCCTGCCAGCTCCAGCTGGCCCCGTACATCTCGGGCCGTCCGCGCATGACGTGCCAGTCGTCGTACGGGAGCGAGCCGGGGTGGAGGTACAGCGGCACACGGAGTTCTTCGAGCGCGCTCCAGAGCTGGTCGTAGGCGGGGTCGTCCAGGTAGCGGCCGTGGGTGTGGTCGTTGACCAGGGCACCCCTGAAACCGAGTTGCCGCACGCAGCGTTCGAGTTCGCTCACGGCGGCCTCGGGGTCCTGCAGGGGCAGGGCGGCGAAGCCGCGGAAGCGGGCCGGGTGCCGGGCGACGGTCTCGGCGAGGTGGTCGTTGGCGAACCGTGCGTCGGCGACCGCGGCGGTGGCGTCGGTGTCGGCCTGGACGCCGGGCACGCTCAGCGACAGGACCTGGATGTCGATGCCGTGGGCGTCCATGTCGGGCAGCCGGAGTTCCTCGAAGTCGGCCAGGCGCCGCCCGCAGTGCGCGGCGTACCGGTCGGTGGCCCGGATCCTCATGGGCGTCGGGGACTGGCGCGCGGCCAGTTCCGGGAGGATGAAGGCTTCTTCCAGGGCGATGTAGGTCATGACGGGGCTCCTTCGTCGTGTGGCCTGGAGGGTGTGCCGGCGGCGGGGGAGGCGCCGTGGCGCGCGCGGCGGGCGGCCCCGAACCGGGGACACCAGTCGATGAGTTCGGGCTTGTCGACGCTGCCGGGATCGATCACGGTGTCCGGGGCGTCCCCGCGCAGCAGGCGTTTGACGGGGACTTCGGGTTTCTTGCCGGTGCGGGTGTGGGGGATGCCGGACGCTTCGATGATCTCGTCGGGGACGTGGCGGGGGGAGGCGCCGCGGCGGACGGCGTCCAGGAACGCCACGACGGCCTGCGCGCCGTCGGGCAGGTATCCCGCCACCCGGTCACCGGGCCGCACCCCGGGTTCGGTGAGCGCCCGCGCGAAGGAGGCGACCTGGCGGCGCAGTCCGTCCCAGCCGACGGTCAGCGGTTCGGCGTCCTGGGCCACCGTGACGAGGGCGGTGTCGGTCCCGGTGCGGTCGCGGAACACCTCCGCCGCGAAGTTGAGCCTGCTGCCGGGGAACCACACGCTTCCCGGCATCGCCTCGTTCGCCAGGGCGGACCCGGCGGGATGCTCGGGCAGCCCGAAGTAGTCGCACACCGTGCCCCAGAAGCCGTTCACGTCGTCGACCGACCACTTCCACAGCTCCTCATAGCTCCCGCTCACACCGCGTCCGGCGCGCCGGGCCGCGAACCGCGCGAAGTCGGTGATCCGGGCGCGTTCGACGTCCTGGCGGGTCGGCGTCCAGTCCGGGCGCCCCATGTCGCTCATGCGAGGTCTCCCGCCGCCGGCGCTTCGAGCAGCGCCACCGTCGTACGGACGGCCTGCGTGGCCAGCGCCTCGCCCAGGGGGAGCCCCTGGAGGTCGGCCAGGGTGACGAAGAGGCGGCCGTCGCCGTCGGCGCAGCAGGCGATCGGCAGCAGCGTTCCGGTGTCGACCGAGGTGACCAGCTCGTCCTCCCGCACCAGGGCGACGGTGTGTCCGGTGGTGGTGGCCACCCAGACGCCGTCGCGCGTCGCCCAGATTCCGTCCGGCCGGGCATCGTCACCGGCCAGTCGGCCGAGGTCGGCGTAGGTACGCCGGTTCGCGAGCACCCCGTCGTCCGCGACCGTGAACGCGGTCAGCCGCTGCCCCGCGGTCTCGGCGACGACCAGGGTGCGGCCGTCGTCCACGAAAGCCAGACCGTTGGGGAACTCGAGGCCCGCGGCGGCCACGTCCACCGAGCCGTCCGTGCCGACCCGCAGCAGCCGGCCCGGCCGCGGCGGCTCCCCGGCGTGCGCGGCGAAGCCGACGTCGTCCACGTAGAGGTTGCCGTGCGCGTCGCCCACCAGGTCACCGAGCGGGCCGGTGGCCACGGCACCCAGGTCCGCGTAGGTGGCGAACCGCCGGCCGGTCCACACCCCGATGCGCCGCTCGTGCATCATGGCACCGACCAGCCGTCCGTCCGGCAGGAACCACAGCCCGTTGGGGACCGAATCCAGCGGCACGCCCCGCCAGGGGCCGCCGTGGTCCGTCCACAGCTTCCCGCCCTGCGTGTCGGAGAGCCACAGCGCGCCGCGCTGCCGGCGGAGGCCCTCCCCCCACTTCATCCCGGCCGCGTACTCCTTCACGCGCTCACCTCCCGTGTCAGTACCGTGCGAGCCAGGTCCGCGGTGGCTCGTTCGAGTTCCGCCGTGTCGGCGGTCGGCGCGAAGACATAGCGGTCCGGACGGACGATCGCCGCGGCAGCCGAGTGAGCGGCCAGCCAGCGGTCGAGGGCCGGCCCGGTCCCGGGCAGGACCACCACACCGAGCCGGCGCCACAGCCGCACCACCTCCGCGGACACGGCCGAGGTCACGGAGCGGTCTCCGACGACGGTGAACTCGTACCCGCTCGCGTCGTCCAGCCGCTCCCCGTGCGCGCCGCGCGGTTGCGGACACAACTGCCCGACGGCACCGCCGGGCCGGGCAGCCAACCCCGGTCCCAGCAACGGCCGGTGCCGCTCGATCGTCCGCGCGCCGACCGGTCCCGGAAGGCCACCGCCCGCTCCCAGCGCCTCGATCAGGTTCGACTGCCGTGCGGACTCCTCGATGTAGGGACGCACATGTGCGGCCCGCTCACTCTCGTAGGTGTCGAGCAGGCTCGACGTGGCCGTGCCCCGCACGACGGCGGCGAGCTTCCACGCCAGGTTCGCGGCGTCGCGCAGCCCCGAGCACATGCCCTGGCCGAGCATGGGAGGCATCTCGTGCGCGGCGTCGCCGGCGAGCAACAGGCGCCCCGACCGCCAGCCGTGCACGAGCCGGGCGTGCCACTCGTAGGTGTCGGTCCGCATGATCCGGTAGCTGCCCGGTTCGAGCCAGCGGCTCAGCAGGTCGTACACCGACCGGGGCCGTTCGAGTTCCGCCGCGTCGTCCTCGTCGAGCAGCATGAACTCGAAGCGGAGCATCGGCGGGAAGACCGGCACGTAGGTCACGGGCCGCTTCCCCTCGCACAGGACGAACCCGCTGTCCGCCGGCAGCTGTCCGGGTTGCTCGAAGGGGTGGACGTCGACGATGAGGGAGCGCTGAGTGCCGTCGAGGTCCTCGGTCCCGGCTCCCATCACCCGCCGCACGAACGAGTTGGCGCCGTCCGAGCCGACCGCGTAGCCGGCCGTGACCGTGCTCGTGGCTCCGGTCGACCGGTCGACGAGTGTCAGCCGGACCGCCTCGTCGTCCTGGTCGATGGCGGTGAGAGTCCAGCCGAACCAGAGATCCACGTCAGGGTCGCTCGCGAGCAGGCCCCGCAGCCGGGACTCGAAGTCCGGCTGGTGGAACTGGTAGTCGGTGCGCCAGCCCTGGTCCGATTCCGCCTGCGGCGTCATCTGCCGGAGGAAGGGCTGACCGTCGGGCCCGTGGAGTGTCCAGCCGCCGTGGCGCAGGAACCGGTGTTCCATGTCCTGCGCGCCGAGGGTCTGCAGGAGGCGCATGGTCTCGTCGTCGAGGTGGGTGGCGCGCGGGTGGTGGCACACGAGCCGGTTGGGATCGATGGCGGCGACCCGCAGCCCCTTCATGGCCAGCAGTCGCGCGACGGTCAGCCCCACCGGGCCGCAGCCGACGACGGCGATGTCGTACGTGTCCGGCTCTGCGTTCATGTCCATGGAAAGCTCTCTCATCGAGTCCGCCCGGCCGTCGGCTCCCCGGCACGCGGTGCGGCGGAACGGTCCTGGCCCTGGCCCTGGCTCTTGTCCAGGTCGTCCTGTTCCTGGTCCTGACCTTGTTCCTGCTTCCGGTTCTGGTTCTGGTGGTCGGCCCGGGACGTCCGTCCGCCGACCGCCAGGGCGAGGGCCGCGCCGAGGACGGCGGGTACGGCGAAGAGGAAGAAGTTCCAGCGGGGTTCCAGGCCGGCCGCGAGGAGGCGGCCGCCGAGCGCGGGGCCGGCGATGGCGCCGACGCGGCCCACCCCGAGCACGACGCCCACCGCGCTGGCCCGCGCTGCCACCGGGTAGCTGCGGGAGACGTACACGTTGATCAGTCCCTGTACTCCGACCGCGCCGCAGCCGCCGAGGACCACGATCGCGTAGAGGACGGGCAGGGGCAGCCCGGCGCTCATGGCGACGATCGCGGCGGCGCCGAGGGCGAAACTGGCCGCTACCGGCCCCTTCGACCCGGCACGGTCCGCCAGCAGCGCCATGCCCATACCTCCCACGGTGGCGCCGAGGTTCAGCAGCACGAGGAAGGTCTGCGAGGACCGCAGCGGATAGTCCGCCTCCTGCATCAGCTGCGGCAGCCAGGTGTTCATGCCGAAGACGAGCAGGAAGGAAAGGGCGGCCAGGGCGCAGAACATGAGGGTGGTGGAGAGGTACGGCGGCCTCAGCACGAGACGTACGCCCCGGCTCGCGGGGGCCGGGACCGGCGTACTCACCGCCTCGCGGTAAGCCGTCGATTCCGGAACCCAGACATAGGCCGCAGGGAGCAGGAGCAGCCCGGCGATGCCGCCGGTCAGGTACTCCAGATGGAAACCGTGCCCGGCCAGCAGGGTGTTGGCCGCGAGGGCCGCGAACGCACCGCCGAGGGCGGTCCCGCACTGCACGATGCCCGAGTACAGGTTCTTGCGTCCGTCAGGGGCGAGTTCGAAGATCAGCGGGGCCATCGCCGGGTAGATCGCGCCGACGCCGAGCCCGACGACGAACCGGCCGGCGCCGAAGAGTGCCGGGAGGGGCGCCACGGCGCACGTGAACATCCCGGCACTGACCACCGCGATACTGATCAGGGTCGTCCGGCGCCGGCCGAACCGGTCGGTGAACTGGCCGACCAGCAGGGAGCCGACCAGCATGCCGATGGGGGTGAGGCTGCCGAGCAGGCCGACGAAGGCGACGGTGAGGTGCCAGGGACGGTAGTCGAGCAGCAGGGGTGTGGTCGCGCCGAAGGCGACGAGGTCGAAACCCTCCAGGGTCATCGCCGCGAGGCCGACGGCGAGCGCCCGGCCGGTCGGTGACAAGGGGCCCGGGGAAGGCCGGCCGCCCGTGCGGGCGAACGCTGGGGTACTCAATGGTCCGGCTCCGTTCTCACCGCCCTCACCGTCGCGAACGCCGAGCGCGCGCCCTACGGCGGGGCGGGGGTGCGTCTGTGGGGCCCGGCACCGCCCGTCAGGTGCGGGCCGGGCGGTGGGCCGGCGCGGCGCGGCGGAGCCGCATGCTCCGCTGCGCCTCCCGGTGCGAGCCGCGTGCAAACGCCGTTCAGCCGTCGGCGGTGTGGGCGCCGGTCATCAGCGCGGCCAGGTCCTCGGGGCGCAGGAACGACGGCGGGGGCGGCGGCCCCCAGGTGTAGAGCGCGTGCATGCCCTCGAAGGAGCGTGGCGTCCACAACTGGTCGTCGACGATGCAGTCCATGTCGGCGTAGTACTCACTGAAGTTGCCGGCCGGGTCCTTGAGGTACCAGAAGAAGTTCGACCCGATGTGATGGCGGCCGAGGCCCCACACATGGCGTTCCGGATGCCCGGTCAGCATCCGCGTGGCGCCCCGGCCGACCTCGTCCACATCCGTCACGTGCCACGAGGTGTGGTGCAGGAAGCCGACCGGCGACTGCTGCACCAGGACGTTGTGGTGGTCGGTGGAGCAGCGCAGGAACGCGGCCGTGCCCGGGACGACGTCGCTGACCTTGAAGCCGAGCCCGTCGGTGAAGAACCGCTGTGTCGACTCCTGCTCCACCGAGCCGATGACGACATGGCCCAGGGCCAGGGGCCTGACCGGTCCGGTGCGGGAGAGGACGGGTGCCCGGGTGCCGGAGCGGTCGGGGCGTCCGGGTCCGTTGTACGGGGTCGGCGCGACCACGGACCGGGCCGGCCGGGGCGCGACGCAGACCTCCACCGACACACCGGCGACGGGTTCTCTCGTGCGCAGGTTGCCGGCCTCGCGTTCGCAGGGCAGACCGAGCCGGGCCAGGTTCGCGGCGATCCGGTCCAGGTCGTCCCCGTCGTCGGCGGCCACGGCCATCCCCAGCAGGCGCCGGGTGGGGGAGTAGCGGAGGAAGAACTGCTCGCCGCCCTCGACGGTGGCGAACCGTCCGGGTGCCATCTGTTCGAGTCCGAAGTCGACGTAGTAGTCGGCCGCCCCGGTCACGTCCGGCACGCCGACGGTGAGTGACTTCAGCCTGTGCAATGCCATGTGGATGCCCTTCTACCAGGTGTTCAGGAGGCGACGCAGATCTGCCGGAGCTGCCCGATGCCCTCGATGCGGGTGACGACCTCGTCCCCCGGACTCAGGTAGCGCCTGGGGGTGCGGGCGTGTCCGACGCCCGCCGGGGTGCCGGTGAAGATCAGGTCACCCGGCAGCAGGGGGCACACGGCGGACAGCCGGGCGATCAGCTCGGGGACCGGGAAGATCATCGACGAGGTGCGTGACTTCTGGACGCTCTCCCCGTTGACGAGGCACTCGATCGCCAGATCGTCCGGGTCGGCGAACTCGTCCGGCGTGACCAGTACCGGACCGGTCGGCGCGAATCCCGGGAAGGACTTGCCGAGGGAGAACTGCGGCGCCGGGCCGGCGGCCTGCACGGCGCGCTCGGAGTAGTCCTGGCCCACGGAGAGCCCGGCCACGTGGGACCAGGCGTCCTCGGCGGCGACGTGCTCCGCCCGGCGCCCCATCACCACCACCAGTTCGGCCTCCCAGTCGACGCAGTCACCGGGCAGCGTCAGGCGCGTGTCCGGGCCGGTGAGGGAGGTGGCGAACTTGGTGAAGACCGCCAGGGAATCGGGCGCCGCCAGACCGGCTTCCTCGGCGTGGTCGCGGTAGTTGAGCCCGATCGCGAACACCTGCCGCGGCGTCGGGGACGGGCCGCCGTCCGGCCCCGCCGGCGCCTCGGGGCCGGACTCCTCCCGTCCGGCGGCCCAGGACCGGAACGCCTCCCAGTCCTCGAAAACCTCCAGTGGATCGGCCGGGAACCGTCCGGCACTGGCCCGTGCCACGTCGATCACCGACTCTCCGGCCACCAGGCACATCCGTCCTGATCGGGTCGTCGTCCTCATGGCGTGCCGCCTTCCGTCCGGGCTTGCCGCTGCTGGATGACTGCCGAGTCAACGCCCGATCAATCGATTCGTCAACAGAATCTCGACATTTTCAGGGAATCTCTTAGTGCACTAGAATCCGCGACATGGCCACTGCCAGTCCCATGACACGTGCCGAGGAGATCTACCGGCGGCTGCGCGCCGACATCCTCAACGGACGGCACGAGCCCGGCTCGCGGCTGCGGGTGGAAGCGCTGAAGGAGAGGTACGGCGCCAGCAGCGGGGTGCTGCGGGAGGCGCTGCCCCGGCTGGTCGGCCAGGGGCTGGCGACCTTCGCGCCGCAGCAGGGGTTCCGGGTGGTCACCGTCTCTCCCGAACTGCTGCGGGAGCTGACCGAGGCCCGCGTGGTCATCGAGACACATGTGGTACGGGAGTCCGTCACCCACGGCACGGTCGAGTGGGAGTCCGACCTGCTCGCGGCGCACCACCAGCTGGCCCGCACCGCCTTCGCCGGCGAGGACGGGGAGATCGAGGAACGCTGGCTGAGCGCCCACGCCCGCTTCCACCGCGTCCTCCTGGAGGGCTGCTCCAACCGGAAGCTGCGGGACATCGCCGCACAGCTCCGGGACTCCGCGGAGGTGTACCGCTGTTGGGCGCGAACGCCCACCGAACGCGGCGCCCGTGATGTCGCCGCGGAGCACAAGGAGATCTGTGATCGCGCCATCGCCCGGGACGCGACGGGCGTCGTCGAGGCGCTCGGCCGGCACATCAACAGCACCACCCGGCTGCTGCTCGACGGCTGCGGGGGGGACGAGGGGGACGGTCCGGGCGGCCGCGGTGCGTCCCGCTGAGCGGCTGCGCTCGAGCGCGCCGAGGCCGTGATCAGCCGAGCGGTACGACCGTTTCGCCACCGTGGGCGGGCGACTCCGCCTCGTCCAGCATGAGCGCGGCCACGGAGGCGCGGGACATCCTCGGCGGCAGCAGGGGGCGGCGCAGCTCCGCGAGCGGTACGAGGCGGCGTGCGGGGCTGACGGACCCGTCGGTCAGGTCCGGTGCGTGGAAGACGGTGGCGCCCGCGTCCAGGGCGATCCGGTCGGCCGCGGCCTTCTCGGCCAGTTCCTTGCCGACGGCCATCCGCATCACCGCCTGGTAGATCCGCCCGCCCGCACCCGTCGACACGCCGGACCCCAGTGCGCCGAGCCACACGGTGGGCACGTGTGCCGCGGCGAGCAGTCCCGCCCCGGCGACCAGGGCGCCCGGACCGTCCTTCTTGCCGATGCCTATGGCGGAGACGGCCACGTCGGCGTCGTCCAGGCCGGGGAAGGTCCGCGGGGAGAAGACGTCCGCCTGCCGTACGTCGACCTGCCGCTGCCGCCCCGGGGGAACGGTGACCCGGTCGGGGGTGCGGGCGAGGGCCACGACGTCGTGACCGCGCTCTAGGGCTTGGGTGCAGAGCAGGCCGCCGACCCTGCCCGACGCGCCGAGTATCGCGATGCGCATGATGGTCCGTCCTTTGACTGAACAACTGTTGGTGACTTAAGTAAACGACTGTTGGTTACCGGTGTCAAGGCGGCCGGGGGCTGTAGCATGAACAGCTGTTGCTTAACGGTTCACACTGGTCGGAAGGGGCAACGTGTCGTCTGACGAGGGAGTCGCCGCCACCCGTCGCCGCCGCAATCCGCGCGGGCAGGGGCAGGTGCTCAAGGCCCAACTGGTGGATGCCGCCGCGAGGTTGCTGGCCACTCTCGATCAGCCGGAGACCCTGACACTGCGGCAGGTCGCGCGGGAGGTCGGCGTCGCGCCGGCCAGCATCTACGGCCACTTCCCGGACCTGGGCGCGCTGATCGAGCACGTACTGCGCCTGCGCTACGACGAACTGGCCGGCCTGATGAACGAGGCCGCACGGTCCGCGCCGGACCCGCTGTCCGACCTCGTCGCCCGGTGCGCCGCGTACGTGCACTGGGGAGTCGAGCAGCCCGGCCACTACCGCACCCTCTTCGGCGGCCGGATGCCCGCCGACCTCGTCCCCGGGTCCGCCCACGGCGCCGGCGCCGAACTGCTGGAGTCCGTCGTCGCCTCCCTGGCGGCGGTCGGCGATGCGGACCGGACCTCCACGCCGGAGCGGCAGTGGCAGGCCGGGCTCATGCTCTGGACCGCGATGCACGGTCTGATCAGTCTCTACAACGACCACGGGGACATCCCCTGGCCGCCCCTGGACGACTTGCTCGCCGACCTGCTCGGCCTCCACACCGCGCGGCCGGTGGCCGAGGTCGCCGCCCTGCTGGCGCAGGCCGGCACGTGAGGCGCCTCCGGGTGGCGGTTTGCCCGGCCGCCTTGTTGGTTAGGGTGGCAGGGAAAGACTGATGTCGACGGCATTGGTGGGGAGTTGGCGTCTCGGTCATGAACGGGGTGGACGTGATGTGCGCGGCCCGAGCCATGAACGACTGCCGCGCATGAAGGGCCGCACCCTCGCCCCGCCTCAAGAAGTGAGGTCCCGGAACACCGTCCGCCCGTCACGGCCAGGTACCGCGGGTCGATGCGGCGCGGTGGGCGTGTGAGCGGCCGGCCCCGGGCCCCGGTGCTGCCCCCGCCGCTGCGCGCGGGGCTCGGGCTGATCGCGGCCCTCGCCGCGCTGGTGGTCGTCGCGCTCGGCCTCCTGTACGCCGGCCACGCCCGGCCCGGCAGGGTGGACGCGTGGATCCAGCCGGCGGTGGACGGTGTGCGGCCGCCGTGGCGGTACATCGCGCTGGCCGCGGACTTCCTGGGGGAACCCGCAGGAGCGGTGATGCTGGCCGGGGCCGCTGTGATGGGCTGCCTGCTGCTACGGAGCCCCCGCGCGGCGGTGCTCCTCGTGGCCGGCGCCGGCCTGGCCGTGGGGACGGCGACGCTGCTCAAGTCCGTGGTGGGACGCACCATTCACGGCGGGCACCTGTCCTACCCCAGCGGGCACACCGCCTTCGCCACGGCGCTCGCACTCGTGGTCGCGCTGCTCGTGACCGGCCGGCGCGGCCTCGGCAGGACGGCCGGCACGTCGCTCGTGCTCGCCGCGGCGCTGGTCGCCGGCGCCGTCATGGGGTGGGCGGAGGTCGCCCTGGGCGCGCACTACCCGACCGACGCCCTCGGCGGCTGGTGCACCGCGCTGGCGGTGACACCGGCGACCGCGTGGCTGGTCGACCGGACGGCTGACCGGCTGGGGGGCCGGACGGCTGCCCGGTCGGGCGATCGGTCGGGCGACGCGGGGCGGCGGGAGCCACGCTGACCCTCCCTCACGCCCATACCGCGACGCCGGCCCCGCCGTGTCACCTCACGTCACGCCGGCCGGCTGCGCCGGCCCCGCCATGTCATCGCACGTCGCCACGCCCCACCTCACGCGAAGCGGCGGAACACCGGCTTCACCGGTCGTCCGCCCAGCCAGGGAGTGGGGTCGCCGGCGTCCAGCGCCTTGCGGTACACCGCACATGCCTGGGCCACCACCTCGACGGTGTGGTCGATGTCGGCCTCGCCGAGCGCGTCGCTCACCACGAACGACGGGGCCAGCACTCCACCCGCCAGGAGCCGCCGCAGGAACAGGGTGCGGTACGGCTGCGACGGCTGCCGGTTCTCGTCGAGGGTGGCGAAGACCAGGTTGCTGGCCCGGCCCCGGACGACGACGTGGTCGCCGACGCCCGTGCCGGCCGCGGCCTCGCGGACACCGGCGGCCAACCGCTCGCCGAGGGCGTGCAGCCGCGCGGTGACGCCCTCTTCGACGTAGGTGTCGAACACGGCCATCGCGGCTGCCAGTGAGTGCGTCTCCGCACCGTGCGTGGTGGACAACAGGAACACCCGCTCGCCCAGGTGACGCAGCCCGCCCAGCTCCATCAGGTCGCGGCGCCCGGCCAGCGCCGAGACGGCGAATCCGTTGCCCAACGCCTTGCCGAACGTGGAGAGGTCGGGAACGACGCCGTACAGGCCCTGGGCGCCCGCCTCGGACCAGCGGAAGCCGGTGATCATCTCGTCGAAGACCAGGACGCAGCCGTGCCGGTCGGCCAGCTCGCGCAGGCCGGCGAGATACCCCGGCGCAGGCTCGGTGTGGGTGGCGGGTTCGAGGATCAGGCAGGCGACCTCGTCCCGGTACCGGGTGAGCAGCTCCTCCGTGGCGGCCAGGTCCCCGTAAGGGAACGCCACGGTCAGCTCGCCGGTCGCCGCCGGAACACCGGCGGACATCGGCGTGGTGCCGATGAACCAGTCGTCGACGGAGAAGAACGGATGGTCCGCGCAGATCGCCACCCGGGGGCGTCCGGTGGCGGCGCGGGCGAGGCGCACCGCGGCGGTGGTGGCGTCGGAGCCGTTCTTCGCGAACTTCACCATGTCGGCGGTCGGCACCGTGGCCAGGAAGCGTTCCGCGGCTTCCACCTCCACGACGGACGGCCGGACGAAGTTGCTGCCGCGGTCGAGTTCCCGCCGCACCGCCTCGACCACGCGGGGGTGGGCGTGGCCGAGGCTGACCGACCGCAGGCCCGAGCCGTACTCGACGTAGCGGTTGCCGTCGACGTCCCACACGTGGGCACCGCGGCCGTGGCTGATGACCGGGGCCAGGCCGTCGGGGTACTGGTCGTCGCCCTTGGCGTAGGTGTGGGCGCCCCCCGGGATCAAGGCGTGCAGCCGCTCGTTCGCCCTGCGTGATCGGGGCAGGGAGAACTCCTCGGTGGCGTCGGTGTGTTCGGTGACCACGCCGACCTCACTTCTCCGTGTGCTTCAGGACCTCGGCGAGGCTCGGCGCCTCCCGGTCCCGCCGGGACATCGATGTGACCGGCAGGGGCCAGTCGATGGCCAGCTCCGGGTCGTCGAAGGCGATCGTCACGTCCTCGGCCGGATCGTGCGGGCGGTCGATCCGGTAGGAGACGTCGGCGGGCCCGGTCAGCGCCTGGAAGCCGTGCGCGCACCCCGCCGGGATGTACAGGGTCGCCTGCGTCCGGTCGGAGAGCTCGAAGAAGGCCCGCGCGCGGTAGGTGGGGGAGTCCGGCCGCAGGTCCACGACGACGTCGAAGATCCGCCCGTACGAGCAGCGCACCAGCTTGGACTCGCCGGCGCCGGAGCGCAGGTGCAGGCCGCGCAGTACGCCCCGGACCGAGCGGGAGAGGCTGTCCTGGACGAAGGCGTCCGGGTCGAGGCCCACCGAACGGAGCACCTCGGCGTCGAAGGTGCGGGAGAAGAAGCCGCGTTCGTCGGCGTACGGCGTCGGCTCGAACAGGTATGCGCCGGCGATCGCCGGGACTTCGGTCGCTTTCATGGAGTCTCCTGCCGGGCATCGGCGTGGGCGTCGGCGTGGCTCTGGCCGGGCGCCGGGAACAGGGCCGCCGTCAAGGCGGTGAACTGGTGCCGCAGGCGCCGGGCGGCGGCCAGGTTCCGTTCGGTGAGGGTCCGCCGCACCTGTGCCGAGTGCTTCTCCAGCGCCCGGAACTGCTCCAGCAGGCGGTCGGCGTCGACCTCGCGGGCCGGGTGGCAGTACGCCTCCAGCCCCATCCGGGCCATGAGCGCGTCGCTCTTGGCCGCATAGCTGAGTGCGAGGGTCGGCGTGCCGGTCTTCAGTGCGCAGATCAGGTTGTGGTAGCGGACCGCCACCACGGTGTCGGCAGCCGCCATCTCCGTCATCAGGTCGGCCAGTGAGGCCGGTTCGGCGGCGGTGACCAGCGGTGAGTCGACCGCGTCGAGGATCGCGGCGACCACCGACGCATCGCATCGGTCGCCGGTGAGCAGCCGGACCGGCCTGCCCTCCTCGGCCAGCACGCGGACGAACCGGATCGTCCCGTCGAGGTAGCGCCGGTGGATCTCCTCGGCCCGGGCGCGGTCGTCGTTGCCGCCGTGGAAGTCCATGACACCGACGCAGACCGGGCCCGGCGAGCCCGTGGGCACGCTTCCCGGCGGTGTCGGCAGGGCGAACGCCAGGTCCGGGTAGACCTCGTCGAGCGCGGTGTCCACGCCCATCGCCCGCATCGCGTCACGGGACGGGGCGTCCCGGTAGGACCGGTACGCGGCCAGTCGCGCCGACCAGCGCACCAGGGCCCGGGTGGGCCGGTTGCCGATCTCGGCGGCGCCGACGCTGACCAGCGCGACCCGGGTGCGCAGCAGCCGGCCGCTCGCGCAGAGCAGGAACAGCGCGTACGGGAAGCCCCACGGCCGCAGCGGCAGCGTGGCCTCCAGGACGCCCATGCCCGGCACGATCACCACGTCGTGCCGGCGCACCCAGGACGCGGTGCGGACGACGTCGACGAGTTTGCCGAGCCCCTTCGCCGCGATCGCGCCCGCACGGGAGGCGGTCCGGTATTCCGCGCGGTTCCAGTGCATGCGCGTGGCAGGGATCCCGAACCGGGACGTCACGGCCTCGGGTCCGCCGCACAGCGCGTCCACGACCGCCTCCGGGTGTTCGGCGCGGAGGTAGCCGAGCACGGCCTCCAGCGACCCGTCGTTGCCGAGGTTGCCGGAACCGAGCAGGCCGAACACCCCGACGCGCACCGGGGCCCGGTCCGCCCCGGTCACGCCCGCCTCCCCTCACGGCCGGCGACGAGGGCGTCGACGGAGACCGTGATCAGGCCGGGATCGACCGGGGCGCGGTCCTCGACCCGCTCGCCGGCGCCCGGCCGGACCCGGCTGGTCATCCACGCGGCCAGGTGGCGGTAGCAGGCGCGCCGGTCGGCCGGGGAGAGCGGCGCCCGCCGGATCGCCGAGGCGAAGCCCCACACGTACTCGGCGAGCAGCCGGGGTGCCGGGTGCAGCGGGCCCGCCCGGCGCGGGTCCAGGTTGACGCACCGGGCACGCTTGGACGGGTTCGCCCGCTCGGCGCGCGTGGGGTGGTCGCGGCGGAAGTACAGCAGCTCCGGCACCTGGTGGAACGGCCCGTGGAGGGTGATCTCGGCGACGAACGTGCGGTCCGCGTGGTGGTAGCTGTCGAGCGGCTTCACCCGGCGCAGCATGTCGGCCCGCATCACCCCGTAGAAGTCGTCGCCGCCCGGCTCGAACAGCAGGCTGCGGAAGCGCTCCGGCGCGTTCGGGGAGCCGGTGGCGAGCCCGTACGCGTAGGGGACCTTCACCTGGCCGTCGCCGTCGACGACCGCCTGGTCGGTGTGCGCGAGGATCGTCTCCGGCCGCTCGTCCAGCGCCTCCACACAGCGCCGCAGCAGGTCCCGGCCGTACAGGTCGTCGTGCGAGGCCCACTTGAACAGCTCGCCGCGGGACTCGGCGAACACAAGGTTGTGGTTCGGCGTGGCGCCGATGTTCCGGGGCAGCCGGAGGTACCGGATGCGCGAGTCCCGCGCGACGTACTTGCGGCAGATCTCCCGGGTCCCGTCGGTCGAGGCGTTGTCGGAGATGATCAGCTCGAAGTCCTCGTAGGTCTGACCGAGCAGGGCGTCGAGCGACTCGGCCAGGTACTCCTCGCCGTTGTACACGGGCAGGCCGATGCTCAGCCTGGGATGGGCGGTCATGAGGTCCTCACTTCGGGGATGGGATGGCGGTGGTGCTCGCGCAGGGCGGACCGCAGTTGCAGCCACCACACGGCCGAGCCGCCGACGGTCGCCGCGGCGACGCCCCAGGCGGAGCCGGCCGTGCCCGCGGCGGCCGCTCCGCCGAGCCCGCCGCCGACGTAGCAGGCGGAGGCGAACAGCTGGCAGCGCAGGCTGCGCCGGGCCGCGCCGAGCGCGCGCAGCCCGGCCGCCGCGCCGGTGCCGAGGCCCGCGCCCGCGACGCCGAGGGTGATCTGCACGATGAGTTGTGAGGAGGAGTGCCAGACGCCGCCGAGTACGAGCTCGCCGAACCGGCCGGGCATCAGCAGCAGCGCCGCGCCCCACAGCAGCGCGCCGACGGCCTGCCCCCCGCCCAGCAGGAGGCAGAACCTGCCGGTCCGGTGCGGGGCCTGCCGCAGCACCCGTGCCGCCTCCGGGACCGTGACCAGCGAAAGCCCCATGAGCACCGCCAGGAACGGGCCGAGCAGAAGCTCGGCGCCCCGCACCGCACCCACCGCGCCGACCCCGACGATCGCGCCCAGGCCGTACGCACGCAGCTGACTGGCGCCACTGAGGCTGACGTTCTCGACCAGGTACCGGTAGCCGAGATCGCGCTGCTCGCGAAGCCACCCGCGAGCCTCGGCCGTCCGGGGCCGGATGCCGGACTGGAGGTAGCCGTATCCCGCCGCCACCGTGGCGGACGCGCTCCAGGCGAGCACGAAGGCGGCCACGCTGCCCACACGGGCCGCCACCAGCATGGCCGGGACGAGGGCGACGCCCCACACGACGTCGTTGACGAACGCCTTCCGCCCGGCGCCGGCGGCGAAGAACGAGAACCGCCAGGCGTCCTGGAGCAGCAGCCCCGGCAACAGGACACCAAGGGCGGCGAACGCGGGCCCCACGCGGCCGCCGAGGACCATCCCGCCCGCCAGGCATACCGCGCCGATGGCCGCACCGACGCCCAGTGCGGTACCCGTCGACCGGGCCACCGCCGCGCGCCAGGCCGGGTCCGGCACGCCGCTGAAGCGCACCACGAGCGGATCGGTGGCCAGCCCGCGGGAGACGTTGAGCACCACGCCGTACGTCACCCAGGCGAGGCTGAACACGCCGAACGCGCTCACTCCCAGCGAGCGGGCCACGTAGCCGCCCACCACGAAGTTGCTCACGCTGGAGGCCGCCTGGTCGGCCAAGCCCCAGGACAGCCGGCCGACGAGAGCCCGCCTGGCGGAACCGGCCGGTGCCGTGGTCTTCTCCCGCTCGGTGGCCATCGGCGTCACACCTTGATCAATTCGGCACCGCACAGGGCGTCGGCCGCGACGGCCACGGTGTCGAACGGCAGCCCGGCCCGCTCGGCGACGTCCAGCAGACTGTGCTCGCCGTCGGAGAGGCTGAGCACCCACAGCATCGCCATCTGGGCCTGCTTGGCGTCGCTGCGGCCGCCGAGCGAGTCGTACAGCCCGCGCCGGCCCAGCTGCGGCTCACCGTAGGGGCTGAGGTTGACGTACCGCCGGTTGCGGTCGAGGACGTCGAACGCCTCGCGGCAGACGGCGAGCGTGTCCGCCATCGCCCGTGGGGAGACGAAGTCCAGGTTGTCCGCCGACGTGTGGTACTCGGGGTAGCCGGCGTACGGGGTGCGGCTGAGCGAGCCCACGCCGAGGTCGAACCCGGGCGAGCAGAACTGCCGCTCGTCGTAGCCGTACGGAGTGAACTCGGCTATCCGGTGCGGGCGTTCGGAGGCGTCCAGCACGTGCCGCATCACCCGGTCGATCTCCGCGTCGCCGCGCCTGCTCTGCTTGTACGTCAGCCGGCCCTCGTCGCCGGCGCAGGCCAGCACCAGACCGTGCTTGACGCGATCTGTTCGTTGCGCGTTGCGGGCCAGCCAGGTGATCGCCCCGATGGTGCCGGGCGCGAACAGGAACCGGTAGGTGTAGTAGGGCGTCCGCTGTGCCAGCGCCCGGGCCAGGAACGTGGCGACCGCGATGCCGGCCAGGTTGTCGTTGGCCAGTGACGGGTGGCACACGTGGCAGGAGACGAGCACCTCGTCGGGGACCTGCCCGGGGACCACGTGCTCGGCGTAGGTGAGGTGGCCGTCGGCGAGCGTGGAGTCGATGCGCACCTCGTACTCGCCCTCCGGCAGGGCGTCCAGGGTCTCCTGGGCCAGGCAGAAGCCCCATTCCGGCTGGTAGTAACTGGTGCGGTACGGCACCCAGGACGGGTGGTCCGGCAGGGTGTGCAGGTGTCCGCGCAGCTCGGCCAGCGGCATGGTCGCCGACACCGGCACGCTGTAGCCGAGCACGTGCAGGCTGGATGCGGCGAAGTCGACGACCCGGTGGCCGGTGGAGTCGGCGATGTACGCGTCCCGGATGTTCCACTCCTGCGGCACGCTCCAGTCGAGCACCTGCGTCCCGGTCGGCACCTCGTGCACCCGCAGCGGAACGTACTCGTCGACGATCTGGAGGGTGGCGCGCACACCGTCGCCGGTGATGCTCCGGCACAGCGGGTACAACCGTTCCACCAGCGCGTACATCTGCTCGCCCGCCGTGGTCATCGGCGCCACCGCAGGGTGTCGTCGACGGCGCCGCTCTCGGAGGCGGCGCGCAGCACGGCGAGACGGGTGAAGCGCCGCTCGAAGTCCTCCCGGGTCAGCCCGAACTTACGGTAGGCGTCGGCGAGTTCGAGCGCGCCCTGCTTGACCGTCCACTCGCAGTCGAAGCCGGGCACCGCGGCGCGCAGCCGGGAGAAGTCCACCCGGTAGGACCGCGGATCGGCACCCATCTCCCCGGTGATCACCACCTTGGAGCCGGCCACCGCCTCGGCGACCTGCTCGGCGATCTCCGCGACGGTGACGTTGTTGACCTCGCTGCCGATGTTGAACGCCCGGTCGTGCACCGCTTCCCGCGGGGCGACCAGCGCGGCGGCGAAGGCCCGTGCGATGTCGGCGGCGTGCACCAGCGGGCGCCAGGGAGTGCCGTCGGAGAGTACGAGCACCTCGCCGGACAACAGGGCGTGCCCCACCAGGTTGTTCAGCACGATATCGGCGCGCAGCCGGGGGGAGTGACCGAAAGCGGTGGCGTTGCGCATGTACACCGGGCTGAAGTCGCCGTCCGCCAGGGCGTGCAGGTCGTCCTCCACCCGCACCTTGGACTCCGCGTACGGGGTCACCGGGCGCAGCGGGGCGTCCTCGGCCACCAGGTCGTCACCGCCGGCGGCACCGTAGACCGAGCAGGTCGACGCGTACAGGAAGCGCCGCACCCCGGCGTCGCGGGCGAGGCGGGCCAGCCGTACGGACGCGTGGTGGTTGATGTCGTAGGTCAGCTCGGGCGCCAGTGAACCCAGCGGGTCGTTGGAGAGCGCGGCCAGGTGGATCACGGCGTCCACCCCGGCCACGTGTTCGGCGGTGACGTCGCGCAGGTCCACCTGCCGACCCGGCGGGTCCGCGGGCGCGGGGCCCAGCACGCAGCCGGCGAACAGGCCGGCGTCCAGACCGACGACGTCGTGCCCGGCGGCCGCGAGCACGGGGGCCATGACGGTGCCGAGGTAGCCCTGGTGTCCGGTGAGCAGTACGCGCAAGGTTCAATCCCCCAGGTCGAGAGTGAGTTTGGTGACGGCGAACGCCTCGGCGTAGCGCGCGTGGCTTTCGATGCCGCGGATCCGGGCCAGCCCCAGGAAGGCCTCCCGGTCGTACCAGGGCCGGTGCCGCTGCGAGGGGTAGTGCTCCTGCAGCAGCCGTACTTTGCGTTCGGCGATCTGCCCGGTCAGCGGCTGGTACGCCGCCGGACGGCCCAGATCGCCGTCCCACTTGACGATCTCGTAGCCGAGCACGAGATGGTCGCGGAACGCGGTGGTCATCAGCTTCGCCAGACCGCGGTGGTCCTGGTGCGCGTCGTCGGTGCGCGGGGCCAGCACGAGGTCCGGCTCGGTCCGCTCGCGCAGCTCCTCGACCGCGGCCTTGGCCTCCTCCCAGTGCGCCGGGAACCGGCCGTCCGGCAGCTTGTCCACGCTCAGCCGCAGGTCGGCGCCCGGGCAGAAGGCGGCGAGCGCGGCCCGCTCCTCCTGCTCGCGTTCGCTGCCGCCGCCGGAGAGCACCAGCGCGTCGACGCGGACGCCCGGCCGCGCCAGACACATGGTCAGCAGGGTGCCGCCGGCGCCGATGGCGATGTCGTCGCAGTGCGCGCCCACCGCGACGATCCGGTCCAGGCGCCCGGAGCCGAGCCGGATCACGCGGTCCTCACCCCGGCCTCCGCCCCCGCGCCGTCCCGTTCCCACACGGCCCACGGGCGGTCGCCCCGGGTGTAGGCGTCGTCGAGCGCGGCCCGCTCCTTCACCGTGTCGGTCGGCTTCCAGAAGCCCCGGTGCTGGTGCGCCACCAGCCGCCCGCGTTTGGCCAGCCGGGCACATCCGTCGGCGACCAGGTCCCCGTCCTTCGGGATGTGGTCGAAGACCTCCTGGCGGAGCACGAAGTAGCCGCCGTTCTCCCACAGCGGCAGTTCGCTCACCGGGGTGATGCCGCCCACCAGGCCGTCGTCGCCCAGGTCCACGCAGTGGAACGACGACTGCGGCGGCACCACCATCATCGAGGCACCGGCGTCGCGCCGGGCGAACCGGTCGATCATCTCCGGCAGCGGCGCGTCGGTGAGCACGTCGGCGTAGTTGGCGAGGAACATCTCGTCGCCGTCCAGGTGGTGCCGCACCCGGCGCAGCCGCTCACCGATCGGTGACTCGATGCCGGTCTGCACGAAGGTGATCGTCCAGGAGGCGATGTCGGTGGACAGCAGCTCGGTCCGCCCGCCGCGCAGCACGAAGTCGTTGGAGGTCGTCTCCTCGTAGTTGAGGAAGAAGTTCTTGATGTGGTGGGCCCCGTAGCCGAGGCACAGGATGAACTCGGTGTGCCCGAAGTACGCGTAGTAGCGCATGACGTGCCAGATCAGCGGCCGCGGGCCGACCATCGCCATCGGTTTGGGCAGGTCGTCGGAGGATCCGTTGCGCATGCGCAGCCCGTAGCCGCCGCAGAACAGTACGACCTTCATGGCTTGACCTCGACAATGCTCAGTTCCGGGATGGGGAAGACCAGCCGGCCGCCCCAGGCGTGCACGAAGGACAACTGCTCGACCAGTTCGGCCCGCAGGTTCCACGGCAGGACGAGGACGTAGTCCGGCCGGTCGGCGCTGATCTGCTCGGGCGGCAGGATCGGGATGCGGGTGCCCGGGGTGAACCGGCCGTGCTTGTAGGGGTTGCGGTCGACCGTGTACGGGAGCAGGTCGGGCCGGATGCCGCAGTGGTTGAGCAGGGTGTTGCCCTTGCCGGGGGCGCCGTAGCCGACGACCGTCTCGCCGCGCTCGGCCGCCTCGATCAGGAACCGCAGCAGGTCCCGGCGCACCTTGGCCACCCGGCCGGAGAACTCGGTGTACCCGGACAGCTCCTGCAGACCCGCGGCCTTCTCCCGGGCCAGTACGTCCGCCACCCTTCCCCAAGCTCTCGCCTCCGCTCGAGCAGGGGGCACCCCATTCGTCGGCTCGCCCGCCACCTCCGCGGGCCGGGCCCACAGCCGGATGGAGCCGCCGTGCGTCGGCAGCAACTCGACGTCCACGAGGGCGAGTCCGCCGGCGGCCAGCGCCCGGGTCGCGGACGCCACCGTGTAGTACTGGAAGTGCTCGTGGTAGATCGTGTCGTACTGGTTCTCCTCGATCAGGGTCAGCAGGTGCTGCACCTCGATGGAGACCCAGCCGTCGTCGGCGACCAGGGCGCGCAGGCCCCGGGTGAACCCGACCACGTCCGGGATGTGCGCGTACACGTTGTTGGCCACGACGAGGTCCGCCGGGCCGTGCTCGTCGCGGACGCCCGAGCCGGTGGCCGGGTCCAGGAACGCCGTGAGCGTGGGCACCCCCGCGTCCCGGGCCGCGGCGCCGACGTTCACCGACGGCTCGATGCCCAGGCAGCGGATCCCGCGGTCCACCACGTGCTTCAGCAGGTACCCGTCGTTGCTCGCGACCTCGACCACGAAGGCGTCGGGGCCAAGACCCAGTCGCTGCACGGCGCCGGCGACGAACGTGCGCGCGTGCTCCACCCAGGAGGCCGAGTAGGAGGAGAAGTACGCGTACTCCTTGAAGGTCTCCTCGGGCGTGATCAGCGGCGGGAGCTGCGCGAGCCAGCAGTCGGTGCAGACCCGCAGGTGCAGCGGGAACGCCGGTTCCGGCAGGTCCAGTCGGTCCGCGGCGAGAAAACTCTCGCACGGCGGGGTCGCCCCGAGGTCGACGACGCTCGCCAGCGCCGCCGAGCCGCACAGTCGGCATCGTGTCATCTACTGCCCCCATCCCGCTCGCGCGGGCGCCCCCGCCGCGAGCCAGTGCTTGTGTCCCCTGTCGGCGACGGGCTGCCCCCGCCGCCGGACCGGCCCGCGATCGCGGAGCGGTACCCCTCCACCAGGCGCTCCAGGCCGACGGCCGGGCTGAAACCCCGCTCGTAACGGCGCCGGGCCGCCCGGCCCATCTCCTGGTTGCGCACCGCCTCGGCCGTGATCCGGCGCAGGCAGGACGCGAGCGAGGCGGGCTCGCCGGGCCGGTGCAGCAGGCCGCTCACCCCGTCCTCGACGAGTTCGACGAAGGCGCCGTGCCCGGCGGCGACCGCCGGGACCCCGGCCGCCATCGCCTCCACGACCACCAGGCCGAACGCCTCCAGCCACGTCGAGGGAGCCACCACGGCGACCGACCGCGCGACGGCCTGACGGCACTGAGCCGCGTCGTACAGGCCGACGTAGCGCACGTCGTCACGGCCCGCCGCCCAGGCGGTCACCTCCGGCTCCAGCGGCCCCGCGCCGGCGATCACGAGCGGCACTCCCGCTCCGCCGTCCGCGGCGATCTCGTCCCACGCGGCCATCAGCAGCCGCACACCCTTGGCCTCCGCGAGCCGGCCGAGATAGAGCAGGTGCTCGCCGGAGCCCGACCGGCGGACGGCCGGGTCGGGCACGAAGTTGTGCTTCACCGCCAGCCGCTCGGACGGCATGCCGGCCCGCACCAGGACCTCGCGCTGCGCCGCGGAGATGCAGAAGAACCGCTCCACCCCCGACCACCACCGCCGCCGGTTGACCGACAGGCTGACCGCCAGCGGCACCGTCGCCAGCCGGGAGCCCCGGTAGCAGCCGTGCCGGACGGCGGGCAGCGGCGCGGCCCCGACGCACTCGGCGCACGGCCGGCCGTCCCGCTGCAGCGTGCCGGGCGGGCAGACCTGGGTGTAGTTGTGCAGCGTGGCGACGGCGGGCACGCCGGCGTCGGCGCAGGCGGCCAGCACCGCGGGCGACAGGAGCGGGAAGACGTTGTGGACGTGCACCACGTCCGGCCGCTCGGTGCGCAGCCGGGCGGCCAGCTCCGCGCGGACCGCCGGGTTCCACGGCACCAGCAGCGGCACCGCGGCCTTGCCCGGCAGGGACCGGGCGGCGATGTCGTCGCTGCGCCGCTCGAACACCTCCACCCGGTGGCCGGCCCCGCGCAGCAGTGCCACCTCCTGGTCGACGACCTTGTTCTCCCCGCTCGGCTGCGCCGAGGCGTAGCGGTTGTGCACCACGAGGACGTGCATGGTCAGGTGACCTCCGATCGCCGGGCCCAGCGCGGGACGTTTCGTCGAGGGACTTCGGGCGCCGCCGGCAGGGGAGTGGCCGGGGCCGGGGTCGCCAGCAGCGAGGCGGCCACGGCCAGGTGCAGCAGATACGGCGAGGCGTCGCCCAGCCCGGCTTCGGTGTACGACGCGATCGCGCAGTAGCTGATCAGGAAGATCGCACAGGCCCTCGACAGCGACGGCGGCCGCAGCAGCGCGACGCCGCCCAGCACGAGGACCATCGCCGCCACCAGGGCGATGCCGGTCATACCCTGCTCGTTGTAGACGGCCAGCCAGCTGTCGTCGATGGGCAGCCCGCCGAACGACTTGTCGCCCAGACCCGTGCCGAACAGGTACTCCGAGGTCGTCCGGGGTGCTGCCAGCAAGGCGTCCCAGACCTTGGCCCGGCCGGTGAGGCTGCTGAAGTTCTCCTTGCTCTGACCGCGCAGGAACCACGCCTGCAGCGCGGGACCGAGCACCACCGCGGCCACCGCGGCGCACAGCACCGCCCAGGCGAAGAACCGGCGGGCGGCGGCGCTGGTCAGGACGAGCGAGCCGATGGCCAGCGTCAGCCCGATGAGCAGACCGAGCGTGGCCGTGCGGGTATGGGTCAGGGCGAGCAGGACGAGCGAGGGCACGATGACCACCGCCGCGCTGGTCCGGTCGGTCCGGCGGCCCAGAAGGAGCAGCACGGTGAGCCCGATGATCACCGCGGCGTACTGTCCGATCTGCGGCGGGGTGAGCGGCCACAACGCGCCGACCAGCCGCCCGCCGTAGAGGTCGGGCAGGGCGGCGCCCGGTGAGAGGACCGCGCCCGCGGCCACCGACCCGAGCACCACGAAGTACAGCCGGATGTGGTGCCGGACGAACGTCAGGCCGCCGTCCCACCAGCGGCTGAGCAGCCACAGCGTGCCGATGAAGAGAGCCAGCCTGGCGCAGCGGAACAGCGCGCCGAACCCGGACTCCAGGTGCACGCTGGAGATCACGCTCGGCACCAGCAGCAGGGTGAGCAGGAGCAGGAAGGCGCTGGCCCGGATGCGCAGCCGGGAATTGAGCGCGAGCGCCAGCGCGAACGCGGCGACCAGCGCGCCCATGGTGACCATCTGGATGAGGGAGCGCGGCAGCGGGACGATGGTCTTCGCCCCGGCCGAGCCGAGCGTGTTGAGGACCAGCAGCCCCCAGACCGCGCCGACGATCCTCGACGAGTGGTCCGTGCCCATCTCAACCACCGTCCTGCGCGCCGAAGGTGCTGCCCGCGTCCTGCTGGTAGGGCGCGCCCTGCCACTGCGCGGAGTCGAGCACCCGGCTCGGGTCGTGGGCGACGAACACCCACGGTCCGACGTACACGTTGTCGTGCCAGCGGTTGTGCTGCTCACGGGTGATCGCCTCGGCCACCCGCTCGCCCTGGTACGGCGACCAGTCCGGATACGTGCCGTAGTTGGCCAGCACCGCCATCCGGTCGCACTTCACCGTGCAGCCGACGACGGACTTGTCCAGCACGAAGCGGTTGCCGTGGATGTCCACCCGCTGGGTCTTCCACCGGCAGTCGGCGTACAGCGGCGCGGTGGCGATCGCCGGCCGGACGCAGCGGCGCGCGTCCTTCACCAGCAACGTGCAGTCACCGGAGGAGGTGTTGGCCGGGCTGTTGCAGAACCGGTCGGCGTTCTCCCACAGGGTGATCCCGGACCAGTTGTCCTCCAGCACGTTCCCGTAGATCTCCACCTTGTCCGTGCGGGCCCGGATCCGTGGTTCGCCGCCGGACTCGGACACGTAGACCGCCGCGAACGGGAAGGTGTCCCCGCGGTCGGCGTACCTGCGGCCCTCCACCCAGTTGTTCCGCCGGATCGTGTTCCTGCGGATGACCGCGTTGTAGCTGGTCTCGTAGATCAGCGCGGCGCCGTCGTTGGCCTCCAGCACGTTGTTCTCGATCCGGAAGTCGTTGTTGTCGGTGTCCGCCCACAGCCCGGCTCCGCGGTTGTCGTGCACCCAGTTGCCGCGTACGTCGGCGCCGTCGACGGCCCAGAACTTGACGCCGCCGGTGCAGCCGCAGCCCGGCCGCCGCCGCTCCCAGTCGTCCTTGTCGTTGCCCACGATCTCGTTGCCCTCGACCACCAGGGCGCTGATGCGGCCGGAGGCCTTGTACGCGTTCATGCCGTACTGACCGTTGCCGCGCAGGCAGCTGGCGGTGACCCGCTGGCGGGCGCCGGCCATCAGACCGGCGCCGGAGTTGTTCTGGACCGTCGCGTGCTCGATCACCCACCCGTCGGCCGAGTCGTGGTTGACCACACCCTCGTCCTGCGGCGCGACGAAACCCTGCACGGTCAGGAAGCGGATGGTGACATCGCGGGCGGTGCCGCCGAACGCGTACTGGTTGGTCCGGCGGCCGTCGAGCACCGCGCCCGGCGCGCCGAGGTAGCTGTCCCCCTCCTTGGGGATGACCTGGGCGTAGCGGTCCGGTTCGAGCACGTGCGTGCCCGGGCGGAGCCAGAACGTGGTGTGCGGAGGGCTGCTCCTGGTCTTCGCGGCCAGGTCACCGGCGACCGCCGGGTCGACCGGCACCGCGCCCGGCGGCGCCTTCGCCGGCCCGGCCGCGGGCTCTGCGCACACCCGGGCCACGGACGTGGACGGCGCAGCGGTCGGCTTCGGCCGCGCGTCCGGCGTGCTCTCGCAGCCGGTCACCGCCAGCAGGGCCAGCGCCGGCACAGCCGCCGGCACCACCCAGCGCCGCCACTTGATCCCCACTCGCCCCCCTAGCCCCGGAACCTGAGTACGGTCGTGAACCCCTGCGCGCCCTCGGCGAAACCGGTGCCGACCAGCGTGGTGCTGGGTTCTTTGCGGCCGAAGCCCGCGGAGTACCAGCCCAGCGGCGGGTCGCTCTCGCCGCGGTGCGCCCGCCAGGACAGCTGTCCTGGCAGGTCGAGCGCGGCGGAACGGTCCTCGCCGTCCCGGGCCCAGGTGAGCACCGCCCGGTTCCCCGTCAGGTCCGCGGCGATCGCCGGGCCTAGGTGGAACGCCAGGCGCACGGCCCGGCGCGGGCCGCGCACCTCGTCGATCACCCTCAACTCCTGGCTCGCCTCGGTCAGTTCCACCCGGCGGCGGTGCACGGAGGGCCGGTAGCCGTCGTGCTCGGCGCACCAGCGGGCCACCCCCTGGCCGGACGTGTCCGCGACCAGGATGCGGGTGCGGGCATGCCGGGTCCACAGGAACGGCCCGCCGGAGACCGACTGGTCACCGCCGTCCAGTTGCAGGGTGTTGTGGCCGAGGGTCGAGCGGAAGTACCGCCGCCACTCGGGCTGCCCGTGATAGCAGAACGTCCCCGGGTCGGCGAGCACGTCGACCCCGTCGTGCCGCACCTCCACGGACAGCGCGTCCGCGTGCGCGTGCGCGGCGATGGACAGGAAACCGTGCGGACCACCGTCGCAGCGGCACCAGATCCCCGCCGGACCCCGCAGGATGGTCATGCCCGCGTCGGCGAAACGGGCCGGTCGGCTCGCCGGCCGGGACACGGCCGGGGCGGTGCCCTTTTTCGGGTACGGCCGGATGAGCGCGGCCAGCAGCGGGGTGCGCGCATCGGTGCCGGTCACCGCCGGCCACCAGGGCAGAGACCCGAACACGGCGTCCCCGGTGGCCAGCAGCGAGGCCCAGCGGTCGGTTCCCTCGCCGTCCACGACCAGACCGTGCCCGTCGTCCGCGTCCCCCTGGCGCGGCGGCCGCAGCCTGTCGTCCACGACGGCCGCGAGTGCGTCGGTCATCCGCAGCAGTACCAGCCGGATCGTCGCGGGGACCGGCACACCGGCGGCGTCCGCCTCGGCCACCGCGGCCAGGCCCAGCTCCAGCACCAGGCCGTGGTACTCGGTGGCCAGCTCGCGGTTGAGGCCGGAACCGAAGGTGTTGCTGCGCAGGTGTCGCTCCAGCGACCGCAGCGCGTCGGCTCGCCAGCGCGCCGAGGAGGGGAACCAGCCGAACGCGCAGGCCGCGGCGAACTGCCCGGCGGCCTCGGCGATGACGTGGTTGTTCGCCGAAGAGCCCCGGCTGGGGAAGGCGGCCAGCCAGCGCTGGTGGTGCCAGATCTGCCGCAGCGCCACCGGGTTGCCCTCGAACAGGGCGGCCGCGCCCGGCCAGCCGTCGAGCAGCCGGCGGATCCACACCCACGACAGCAGCCGGATGCCCAGTTCGATGCCGCTGGTCCAGTGCACCCCGCGCAGCGGTGCGTTGGCCGTCCACCACGACCGCAGGTGCTCGGCCACCCGCTCGGCGTACCGCTCGTTCCCGGTGAGCGCGTAGGCGGCGGCGAGCACGGTGAGGTACTGGTGCCGGGACAGCTCCCAGATCTGCTTGACGTCCCCGACCGCGTCCTCGTCGCGGTACGGCACGTCGAAGGCGTAGCCCCACGGGGCCCGGCGCCCGGTCTTCGGGTCGTAGCACCAGTCCGGATCGGCCAGGTCGTCGCGTTCCACCCCGAAGAACCCGGCGTGCCCGGCCATCAGCCGGTCCGCCTCGGCGACGAGCCGTTTCGCGGCGTCCGGCGGCACCGCGGCGATCGCCCCCGCCGGCAGCGCCGCGGTGAACCGGGCGCCGGCCACGTCCGGGCAGCCGGGCCGCACCGTCCGCCAGCGCCGCCTGCGTACCGCGTCGCCCACCCGGCCGCCGACCTCCCGCGGCCCCATCCGGGACAGCCGCCGCAGGTACCAGCCCGCGCTCATGGTCATCGAGCCCCCGCCAACGTCACCGGCGCGCCGCCGGCCAGGCTGGCCTGCACGGCGAGGGTGGCCGCCGTGGTGGCGACCAGAGACTCCAGCGGCACCGGCATCGGCCCGCCGCCGCGCACGGCCCTGACGAACGCGGCCAGCTCGGCGTGCTGGCCCTTGTCCCGCGCCTTGGGCAGCCGGGAACTGACCCACCGCTCAGGGCCGTGGACCGAGGCACGGACGAAGTCGTCGAGCCGCAGCGCGCGGCCGTCCGCGACCAGGTCCAGCGTCTCCTTGGGGAAACCGGCCGGGCCGGTGGTGACGTAGCTGAGGGTGGCCGTGGACCCGCCCGGGTAACCCAGTACTACCTGAAGGTCCTCGTTGCCGGGCGTGGTGAGCGCGTAGACCGACACCGGGTCGGCGCCCAGCAGCCAGCTCGCCGTGTCGATGAAGTGACCGCCCTCGCCGGCGAACCGCGAACCCTCGGTGCCCTGCTGGAGGTACCAGCTGCCGTGGTCGAGGCGGCCCGCGTTGACCAGGTAGCGCAGGCTCGCCGGCCCGGTCCGGGTGCCGAACCGCTTCCTGGCCTCCCGCAGCAGCGGCGCGAAGCGGCGGTTGAAGCCCACCTGCAGCCGGTCGTTGCCGGACTCCTCCACCGCGGCGAGCACGCCGGCCAGCTCGTCCCCGGTCAGCGCCAACGGCTTCTCCACGAACACCGCCTTGCCGGCCAGCAGTGCCCTGCGGGTCAGGTCGGCGTGCGAGCTGTGCCGGGTGACCACGAACACCGCGTCGATGGACGGGTCGCCGAGCACGGCGTCGAGATCGGTGGTCGCCTGCGCGAAGCCGAACTTCCGCTGCGCGTTGGCCGCGGACAACGCCGTCGTGGTGACGACCGTGGACAGCTCGACGCCGTCGCGCCGGGTCAGGTGCGGCAGCAGCATCGACGTCGCGTAGTTCCCCGCGCCGACGAACGCCAGCCGCACCGCCCCCCTGGGCGAGCGGGCCGGGGCGGACACCGTGCCACCGCGGCGCACCGCGGGCACGGCGACCACTGCCGGAGCCTCGGCCTCCCCGGCTTCCGCGGCGGGTTCCGGGTACCGGAACAGCACGGCCACGGCCTTCAGGTCGCCGTCCTTCAGGCGTCGGTAGGTCTCGACGGCGTCGTCGAACTCGGCGACGTGGGAGATCAAGGGCTCCACGTCGACGCGACCGCGGGCGAGGAGATCGAGGAAGCAGGCCAGGTTGCGGCGCTCGGTCCAGCGCACGTGGCCGATCGGGTAGTCCCGTCCCTCCAGCTCGTACTCCGGGTCGTAGCGCCCGGGGCCGTAGGAGCGCGAGAACCGGACGTCCAGCTCCTTCTCGTAGTACGCGTTCCACGGCAGGTCCAGGCGGCACTTGCCGATGTCGACGACCCGGCCGCGGTCCCGGCTGAGCCGGGCCGCCAGCTCGACGGGCTGGTTGCTGCCGCCGCCGGCGGCCAGGTACACCTGGTCCACTCCGTGCCCGCCGGTGAGTTCGGCGACCGCGCTCTCCACGGCCGCGGAGCCGGGGTCGCCGCACGCCGCCGCGCCCAGGCGCTCGGCCAGCTCGCAGCGCGCCGGGTCGGGGTCGGCCCCGATGACGCGTACTCCCGAGGCGGTCAGCAACTGCGCCACCAGCTGTCCGATCAGGCCGAGGCCGATGACCAGGGCCACTTCGCCGAGGCGTGACTCGCCCTGGCGGACGCCCTGCAGCGCGATCGACCCGACGGTGCCGAAGGCCGCGTACCGCGGCGCGAGGCCGTCGGGCACCGGGGTGCAGAGGTTCTTCGGGACCCAGTTCAGCTCGGCGTGCAGCGCGTGCTCGTTGCCCGCGCAGGCCACGAGGTCGCCGGCCTTCACGTCGTCGATCCCGGCGCCGACCTGCTCGACCACCCCGCACAGCGAATAGCCGAGCGGCGTGTAGGAGTCGAGCTTGCCCATCACCTTGCGGTAGGTGGCGGGCACCCCGTTGGTGGCCACGCTCTGTACGACCTTGGCCACCTGGTCCGGCCGGGAACGGGCCTTGCCCAGCATCGACATGCCGGCCTCGGACACCTTCATCAGCTCGGTGCCGGTGGATATCAGCGAACAGACGCTGCGCACCAGCACTCCGCCCGGCTTGCACCCGGGCACCGGCACGTCGAGCAGTGCCAGCTCGCCGCTCTTGTAGTTCTGAACAACCTGTTTCACCCGAAGTCCTCTTGTCCCTACGCCGTCAACGAAGAGTTCTGGCCGGCCCCGGAGGTCGCGCCGCGGTACCAGTACTCGAGGGTCAGCACATGCCACAGATGCTTGGAGAAGTCCCGTTGCCCGGCGGCGTCCTCGGCGACCATCCGCGCCAGCGCCTCCCGGCGCAGGAACCCGGAACGGACCAGCACACCGTCGTGCACCACCTCGCGCACCAGCGGCGCCAGATCGCGGCTCATCCAGGCGCGCAGCGGGGCACTGAACAGGCCCTTGGGCCGGTACACGATCTCCCGGGGCAGGACCGAGACGGCCGCCTCCTTCAGGACCGCCTTGCCCTGCCGTCCGGCGATCTTGCGATCACCGGGCACGGCGAACGCCGCCTTGACCACCTCGACGTCCACGTACGGCACCCGCACCTCGGTCGACGCGGCCATGCTCGACCGGTCCGTGTAGGCGAGGTTCAGGCCCGGCAGGAACATCCGGGCGTCGCCCAGGCACATGCGGTTCACGAAGTCGTCCAGGTCGTTGTCCTGGTAGACGTCCGCGTGCTCGGTCAGCACGTCCTCGACCGTCCCCGCCAGGTCCGGGTCGATCAGGGCGAGCAGTTCGTCCTGGTCGTACAGGGTGTAGCTGCGCCGGAAGGCGGTCTCCTCCGGCAGGTCGGCGAAGGACAGGAACCGCTTCGCGAAGCGCACCGACCGGTAGCCCCGGCGGGCCGAGGCGACGGGCAGCCGGTCCACGGCCGCGGACAGACCGCGCCGCAGGGGCCGCGGGACGCGCTGGTAGCGCAGTGCGATCAGGTTGGCCAGGTGCTTGCGGTAACCGGCGAACAGCTCGTCGGCGCCCATCCCCGAGAGCATCACCTTGACCCCGGCCTCCCGGGCGGCCGAGCAGATCAGGAACGTGTTGATCGCGGCGGGATCGCCGATCGGCTCGTCCAGGTGGTACGTCATCCGCGGCAGCAGGTCGAGCACGTCCGGAGCGATCTCGATCTCGTGCAGGTCGACACCGAACCGCTCGGCCACCCGCCGGGCGTGGCGCAGGTCGTCGGGCATCGCCTCGAACCTGGCGTCCTCGGCGCGGAACCCGATCGTGTACGCGGAGATCCCGGGCTGCTCGCGGGCCGCCAGCGCGGTCAGGTAACTGGAGTCGAGCCCGCCGGAGAGGAAGGCCGCCACGGGTACGTCGGAGAGCAGGTGGCGCCGGGTCGACTCCTCGACGACGGCGGCGACATCCGGTACGTCACCGCCCAGGGCCCGCTCCCGGGCCTCGGCGGCGACGTCCCGCAGCTGCCAGAACCGGCCGCGCTCCACCCGGCCGTCGGAACGGCACCGCAGCCAGCTGCCCGGCGGCAGCTTCTCCGCCTCGCGGAACGCGCACCGCGAGTCCGGCACCCAGTAGTACAGCAGCGAGGCCACAAGGGCCGCGTGGTCCACCTGGAGCGACGCGCCGGTCACGGCGGCGAGCGCCTTCAGCTCGGAGGCGAACACCAGGCCCTCGCCGCGCCGGAGCAGGAACAGGGGTTTGACGCCGAGCTGGTCGCGGGCGAGCACCAGGTCACCGGTCCGCTCGTCGAAGACCGCGAACGCGAACATGCCGCGCAGCCGGGGCAGGCAGTCCGTGCCCCAGCGCCGCCAGGCCTCCAGCAGCACCTCGGTGTCGGAGGTCCCGCGAAAGCGCACCCCGGCCGCTGCCAGCTCGCCGCGCAGCTCGGGCGCGTTGTACAGCTCGCCGTTGTACGTCAGGGCCAGGCCGCCCGAGACCATCGGCTGGGCGCCGGTCCCGGACAGGTCGATGATGGCCAGCCGGCGGTGCCCGAGGTGCACTTCGCCGTCACCGGCCCGGTGGCTGTAGCGGCCCGCCCCGTCCGGACCGCGGTGGGCGAGGGTGTCGGTGAGCCGGTCGGTCACGGCCTTCCCGTCCGGCCACCGGTAAGTACCTGCGATGCCACACATGTCCTACCGTGCCTCCTGGTTGCTGTCCGGGACCCGTGCCGCCCCCAGCGGCAGCCGCTCCGCCCGCCGTCGGCCCTCTCCCACTGCCTGGACGGCGTGGGAGGTACCCCCACCGTTTCGCCGGGCCAGGCGCTCGTCGTGGGCGCGCAGCGCCGTGTGCAGCCCGTCCCACAGCGTGCCGTCGGTCCGGTCCCGCGGGTCGGGGCCGATCAGCACCAGGCCGATCACCGCGATCCGCTGGTCCGCGAGCTGCCGTGCCACGGTGTGCAGCCATGCGGCGCTGCCGTGCCCGGCACGCACGACGAGCACGGTCTGCGTCCCGAGGTACTGCAGGTCGGTCCACGCCGCGCCGGGCGCCACGGAGCCGACGCCGAGCCGGCGCTCCTGATGCGAAACGGCCGCGGCACGCTCGCCACTGACCACGGCCGGGTCCCCCGGCTCGGGGCGGCGGCCGGCGAGGTGCGGGCCGGGCAGACCGTCGATGACGACCACCGGCTCCTCGGCCGCCAGTGCCCGGGCGACGTCCAGGGCGAGCACGCTCGTGGCGCGCGCACAGCCCAGTTCCAGCAGCGACACCGGTTCGGCGGCGCCGCGCACGGTGCGGGCCAGGGACGTGACGAGCCGTTCGCGTGCCCTGCGCACCCGCCGGCGCCGCCATGGGCCGAAGGAGCGGCGGGGCAGCTCCGCGGTGACCGAGGCGCCGAGGTTCGCCGCGATCTCCCGGCGCAGCACGGGACGGTCCGCCACCACTGTGCCGACCGCGGCCACCGCGAGTCCGAGGACGAGTCCGAGGACGAGCCCGATCGCGGCGTCGGTGGCGGCGGTCTTGGGCAGGGAGTGCCGCACCACACGGGGGGCGTCCACGATCTGTGTGCCGGCGACGAGTTGGGGCGTGCCGACCCGCGCGTCCGCGGCGCGCTGGCTGAAATCGGTGATCCGCGAGGTGAGTTCGGCCCGGCGGGCGAAGAGCGACTCCATGTCCGCCGACGCCTTCGGCCCGCTCTGCGCCGATCCGTCCCCGATCGCCTTGTTGACCTGGGCGAGTTCGCCCCGCATGCGGTCACGCTGGTCGAGCAGGGCCTTGGCCTCGGCGTTCGCGGCGTCCCGGATCCGCCTCACGTGGTCCGCGACGAACGCGTCGGCCAGCGCCCTGGCACGGGCCAGGGCTTCCGCTTCGCTGCCGCCCGTCACCGTGATCTGCAGCATGTTGTTGGTCAGGCCGGCACCCTCGTAGTCCGGCAGGAAGTCCTCCGGCTTCTGGGAGGACCTGAGCGACCGCAGGGCGTCACCGGCGATCCGTGTGGTGTGCAGCACCGCGACGTCGGTACGGATCAGTGTCCCGGGATCGTTCGGCTGGTCCTCCTGGTGCGCGACCAGCACCTCGGTCACCGCGGTCGGGGGCGGCGGCAGCAGGACGGCCACCGCCACGCCGACGAGCAGGCCCAGCAGCGCCATGGAGCACCACAGACGGCGCCGCCTGCGCACCGCCACCACCAGAGCGTGCAGGTCCAGCAGGGGCGCGGCGGCCGGCGGCTCCGCAGTCGTACTCGTCGTCACCGTGAACCTCCCGTCGCGTACTCGCCGACCGTGAGCGCCGGCGTCGCGGCGTCGCGAGGACGGCCGGCCGAGCGCGTCGGACGCCGGACCGGGCCGGCGAGGACGATCCCGACGACCTCGTGCCCGGCGTCCGCACAGGCCTCGGCGATGCCGGCGAGTTCCCCCGCGGTCCAGCTGCCCGCGCTGAGCACGACCACGACACCGGACTCGTCACCGCTGTCCGGCACCAGCGGCCGGGACACCGGGACCCCCACCACCCGCAGCGTGGGACATCTCCTGCCCGACGGGCTCGCGGAAGGAGCGCTCCCGGCCTCGGCGACGAGCTGCTCGGCGGCCCGGCGGGCGATCGCGTCGCCGTCCGGTACGACGACCAGCAGCCGTCGGGGAGAGGGCAGCCGGTCGCGGAGGCGGGCGCACACCCGCCGGTAGCGGACCTGCCGGCCCGCCTCGTCGCCGGATGTCCGGGGGGTCGGTACGTCCCACCGCACGTCGATGCCCAGCAGCCGGCGGAGCCCGGCCCGCGTGCTGCGGCCCTCCGGCCGGTGCGCACGCCGTTCACCGGGCACGTCGACACTGCCCAGCAGCACCGAGCCCAGCGCAGCGGCGATCTCCGGTTCGGTGCGCAGCCGACGGCTCATCCGTGCGGCGGTCAGATGGCCGACGACCGCCAACAGGAAGAACAGCAGCGCCCCCGCGGCGACGAGTTGCGTCCTCGTCGGCGGCGCCTCGCCGGTCGGCCGGGCCGCCGGGCCCATGACGACCATGTTGGCCCTGCCGGCAGCGGGGTCTGCCTGCTTCAGCTTGGTGATGGCCTCCTGCAGCATGGTGCGCAGCTTCGCCAGCTCGGTGCGCGTCTGCACGCTCTCCACGCTCTGCCCCCGGCCGGCCGCGTCGGCCAGCTCGGTGATGCGGCGGCTGGTCTGTGCCACCGTCTGCTGCAACGTCTCGGTCTCCGCCGCCGCGTCGGGGTCGGCGGTGTCGCCCGCGATCCGCCCGGCGAAGGCGACGAACTGCTGGGCCACCTGGTCGGCGAGTCGCTGCGCGCGCTGCGGGGTCTCGGCCGTGCCCGAGATCTTGATGATGTTCCCGTCGGCGGCCGTGGCGCTCACCCGGCCCCGCAGCTCGCTGCCACTGACCCCGGACCAGCCGAGCGTGGCGGCCGCGCGGTCGACCACCACCGAACTGGTCGCGATCTCCGACTGGGTCAGCAGCTCGCGCTCCTCCCACGCCCCCGGCAGCAGCACCGATGCCGACGTGGTGTAGCGCGGCGGGAACAACACCGAGGCGCCGTAGCCGAGGAGCGCGCCCACCAGGGCGAGGATGATGAGAAACCGCCGCCGGCGGCGGATGATCCGTCCGATCGTGGCCAGGCGTATCGTGTCATCGCTCAACGGCGGGGCCTCCTTGCCGCCCGGCCCCGGTCTCCCGCAGCCGTCCGAGGGCGGTCACGGCAGGCGGCGGCGTAGGCGGCGAGCAGCGACGCCTGCGAGTTCCGCCAGGACAGCGGCCCGCTGATCCGCTCCTGGCCGATCTTGCCCATCCGGGCCCGCTGCTCCGGATCGTCCAGCAGCAGTGCGACGAGCCGGGCGAACTCGGCCTCGTCGTCGGCGGGGGCGTAGACGGCGCAGTCGCCGGCGGAGACGCGCGCCTCCCGGAGGTCGAACGAGACGATCGGCCGGCCCATCACCATGTACTCCAGGACCTTGTTCATGGTCGACACGTCGTTGAGCGGATTGCGCGGGTCGGGGGAGAGGCACACGTCCGCGGTGGACAGGTAGCGCACCAGGTCGTCGTCAGGGATGCGCCCGGTGAACTCCACCTGTTCCGAGAGCCCGAGCCGCCGCGACAGCGCCACCATCTCGTCGTAGGTGTCGCCGGCGCCGACGAACACCGCGTGCCAGTCGGTCCGCCCGAGCCGGTCGCGCAGCTGCGCAAGGGCCCGCAAGGCGTAGTCGACGCCGTCCTGCGGGCCCATGACGCCGAGATAGCACAGCAGATGAGGCTTGCCGCGCTTCAACTCAGGCTCGGGCGGGACGGGACGGAAACGGTCGGTGTCGGGCGCGCTGCGCACCACGAAGACGTCCGCCGGCCGCCGGCCGCCACGGCGCACCGCGACGTCCCGGTAGCTCTCGTTCGTGGCGAGCACGACGTCCGCGGCCCGGTAGGTCAGCCGTTCCAGCGCGCACACCCCGCGGTAGAGCAGGTCCTCGCCGCGGCCGAACCGGGAGAGGTACAGCTCGGGCACCAGGTCGTGCTGGTCGAAGACGAACCGCGCTCCGCGCCGCTTCAGCCACAGCGCCGGCAGGAACAACAGGTCGGGCGGGTTGCAGGCGTGGACCACGTCGACCGGGCCGACCTTCCGGGCCAGCCGGAGCGTGTGCCACAACGCCGATCCGTACTCCCGCAGGTAGCCGGCCGGCCCTCCGGTGGCCGCGCGCAACGGGTAGCGGTGGATCCGCACCCCGTCGATCAACGCCTCCGGCTCCGTGTCCCGCTTGCTGCCTCGGGGACAGATGACGTGCACCGTCCAGCCCGCGTCGCGCAGGGTCGTGCACTCCTGCCACACCCGCCGGTCGAACGGCACGGACAGGTTCTCCACCAGGATCAGCGCGCGCCGGCCGTGCCGGTCGCCCCCGGTCGCGTCACCAGGCAAGGCCCACGTACCCCGGTTCGGCCCGGCGCGTCTCGGCGTCGGGGAGGCGGACGAGGTCGACGATCACGGGCCCTTCGCCATGGGGAAGCGCCGACAGCACGGCCGGGTCCTTGGTCCCGACCAGGCACACCTCGGCGTGGTCGAGCACCCCCTCGACGGAGTCCGCGAGCAGGTGCGCGAGGTGCGGCAGCCGCGTCTCGATGTACTCGCGGTTCGCGCCGAGCAGCCGGGACAGGCTCACGTTGGCGTCGTAGATCCGCAGGTCGTACCCCTTGCCGAAGAGCCTCTCCGCCAGCTCGACGAGCGGGCTCTCACGGAGGTCGTCGGTGCCGGGCTTGAAGGACAGCCCGAACAGGCCCACCCGGCGCTTGCCGGTGCGCTCCACCAGCTCCACCGCGCGCTGCAGGTGGTCGGAGTTGGAGGGCAGCACGTGGGCGAGGATGGGCACCGAGACGTCGGCCCGCTGCGCCGCGTGGACCAGACTGCGCAGGTCCTTCGGCAGGCAGGAGCCACCGAAGGCGAAGCCGGGCCGCAGGTAGGCCGGGCTGATGTTCAGCTTGCGGTCGGCCAGGAACACGTCCATCACCTGGTGCGAGTCCACCCCGAGCGCCTGGCACACCGCGCCCAGCTCGTTCGCGAAGCCGATCTTGAGTCCGTGGAACGCGTTGTCCGCGTACTTGATGGCCTCGGCCGTGGGGACCGGCACCCGGAACACCTCGCCGGGCAGGCCCTCGTAGAGCGCCGTCACCGCGTCGCCGCTCGCCGGGTCGAGCTCGCCGATGACGGTCTTGGGCGGGTCGAAGAAGTCCCGTACGCTCGTGCCCTCGCGCAGGAACTCCGGGTTGACCGCGACCCCGACGTCCACTCCGGCCGTCCCGCCGACGTACTTCTCCAGGATCGGCACCAGCAGGTTCAGGCAGGTGCCCGGGAGCATGGTGCTGCGGAACACGACGGTGTGCCGCCCGCCGCGCCCACGACGGTCCGCCAGCGCGGCGCCGATCTGCTCGGTGACCCGCTCCAAGTACGTCGTGCACAGGCTGCCGTTGGGCGCCGACGGCGTGCCCACGCAGACCAGCGACACCTCGCTGCCCATGATCGCCTCGCGGACGTCACCGGTGGCGCGCAGGGCTCCGCTGCGCACGACCTCGGCCGTCAGCTCGCCGATCCGCTCCTCGACCACCGGGGCCTTGCCGTCGTTGACGAGGTCGACCTTCACGGGGTTCACATCCACCCCGATGACTTCGTGACCCCTGTCGGCCAGGCACGCGGCCGACACGCAGCCCACGTAGCCGAGCCCGAAAACGCTGACTCTCACGACCTGTTCCTCCCCCCAGGCAGGCCCTCCCGGCCTGCGTTTCGCGCGCCGGCCGGACGACCTCCGCGCATCAATAGGCCCCCTGCCCGTAGAGCACCGCACGCAGCGTCTTCCACAAGATCACGGTGTCCAGGGCGAGCGACCAGTCCTCCACGTACCGCAGGTCCAGCCGGACCGCCTCCTCCCACGGCAGGTCGCTGCGTCCGCTGATCTGCCACAGGCCGGTGAGCCCGGGCTTGACCAGCAGCCGGCGCCGGATGTCCGGGCCGTACGCGGCGGACTCCTCCGGCAAGGGAGGCCGCGGACCGACGAGCGACATCGACCCGGTGAGCACGTTGAAGAGCTGCGGGAGCTCGTCGATCGAGTACCGGCGCAGCACCGCTCCCACCCGGGTCACCCGCGGGTCCCGGCGGAGCTTGAACAGCAGCCCGGCGCCCTCGTTGCGGTCGGCCAGCGCGGCACGTGCCCGGTCGGCCCCGGCGACCATGGTGCGGAACTTGAGGATGGTGAACTCGCGGCCGTCCTTGCCGACCCTGCGCTGGCGGTAGAACGCCCCGCCCCGGCTCTCCGCCAGCACGAGCAGCCCGACGCACACCATCAGCGGCGCGAACAGCATCAGCAGGAGCGCCGCGCCCAGCCGGTCCACGGCCTCCTTGACCGCCCGGCGCCCCCCGGTGAAGGTCGGCATGCTGACCCGCAGCAGCGGGATCCCGAGCACCGCGTCCACGTGCAGTCGCGGGCCGGCCACCTCCATCAGTACGGGGGCCACGACCATCTCCGCGTCGCTGCCTTCGAGGTTCCACGCCAGCCGCTGGAGCCGGTCCGGCGACCAGTGCGGGTCCGGGGTGACCGCGACGACACGGTAGCCGTCGCGCCGGATGTGGCTGGCGACGTCCGCCAGCGGGCCTACGACCGGTACTCCGTCCAGTTGGTCTGCGCCGAGCCCGAAGCCGTCCGTCGTGCACACCGCGTCCACCCGCCAGCCCAGGTGCGGGAACTTGCGGGTCCGGCTGATCAGGTCCCGCACGGTTGCCGGACTGCCGGCGGCGAGCACCGGTCTCAGACACCTGCCTTCCTTCCGCTGTTTGTGCAGCCAAAGGCGCAGCAGATACCGCGCGGTCATGATGACGAGCGCGATCGCGGGGATCGCGACGAAGATCCAGAGTTTGATGTTGCGTGAGGTGAGCGCTATCCCGCCGAGCGCCAGGACGACGGTCGCCGTGAACAGTGAGCGCCCCAGCCGGCGGAATTCCTCGGCACCCTGACCGAGCACGGCCGGAGCCCACGCCCGGTTCACCGCGAGCGCCCCCAGCACCAACAGCTCGGTGCCGAATGCGAGAATGCCCCATTTCTCGTGCCAGTTGGCCGCGTCCCGCGCCCCGAAGAATTCGCCGATCGCCCCCACCACGACGGCTGTCGCCAGGGTATCGCTGGTGATCACGGTACGGCGGTACCGCTGCTCCCACTCGATCGCGGGCCGGCTGACCGCCCCGTCCGCCAGACGCCCGCGCGCCGACGGAAACGGGCTGACTAATCCCCCTTGCCGCACAGAACCCCCCAGGTCCGCAGTGGTTCGACGTGTTCGCCTAGCACTGTCCCTCGCCCCCCGGGAGGCCCCCGCCCCCCGCACCGTCCTCCCCCGGGAGGCGCCCCTGCCCCCCCGCGTCGCGCTGTTCCTCCCCGCGAGAGGCCCCCGCCTCCCGCGCACGACGTCCCAGCTGTTTCGGAGCTACTCGGACAACCCGCCCTGACGGCAGCTGACCCGCATGCGCTGCCGCCTTCTGCAAGTGCGCGGAACCCGCCGAAACCCCCGGGTGCTCCCCGCACCCGAGGCCCCCCCGCCGGGCCCGATGAATTGATCATTCCCCGGCACACGGCCGGGTAGAAGATGATCAGTGCTGGCTTTCCGTGGCGCTGGACCTAAAGATCATTTTTGGTGATCACTGTTGACGGCCGTCTCGTGTCCGAAGAGCTGAAGCAACGTCAATCTAGACCATCGGGACCGCTATGGAGAGGGGATGTGTGGAATTTGTGCTGAAGCTTTTTGAGACAGGTTCCACCGATCCCTGACCTCCCCGGACGCCTCACCGCCCCTGCCCCTTCCGGCGGCTCACCCGACCCCCGTCCCGCGGGTGCGGCTCCTCCGCAGTGGTGTTCGACTAGGCGCAACGTGCCTGCCAGGAAGCGCAGTTCGGCAACGACGCCTCGCTGCCGGGGGAGCGCAGTGCCGCATTGCTTCCGTTCCGGGTGCGCGCGGCCCGACACGGAGTCAGGAGACTCGGCCGGACGGCAAAAGGTGCGCGGGCCAGGTGCGTCCGGTCGCCGGATCTGGCCGGCATGAGCCCTTCCTGCATGAGCTTCCACGGCAGAAGGTGGCCGAGCGGGAGCCGAACGGGCCGAGCGGAAGGGTCCCCTCCGCCGTGATGACCGGCCCGCGATCACAGGGCCGGCTCCTGCCGCAGCTCGTCGTAGTGCTCCTCGTGGTGGTCGTCGTGGCGCTTCGCCGAGCGCGCGGCCGAGTCCGCTCTCATGGCCGGGGGACCGGCCGCGGCAGGCTTCTCGCGGTGGCCCGGCGAGCAGGCGGACGAAGTGTGCGCCTTGCGGTGACCGGTAATGTGTTTGACGCGACGCGATCCTCGCCGCGGAGAATCGGCTCATGACACTCCTCGTGCACACCTTCGTCTATGACTCCGACGGCGGCCACCATTTCCTGGAAGACCCCGAGCACGGCGACACCCTGGCCGGTTTCGAGAGCACGCGGACCCGGTTGTGGGGATCCGAGGCGTTCCGGGACCTGGGCTCCCGCTTCTTCCCCCAGCTCGACGGCAGTGACCTCTATGTGGAGCGGGAGGAGATCGACGACTTCTTGGCCGAGTGCGAGGCGATCCGTCCGCACCTCGGGCACCTCGCCGGACAGACTGGTTACGACACCGAATATGTCACGAAGCGCTTCGACAACATCGTCGCCGCCGCATTGCGAGCCAAGGCAGAAAGCGGCGGGATCGTCGTCTGGTAGCGCCGCCTTACGGTGCTCTTTTGAATCCGGCTCGGGCCGATCCCGTGAACCGTCGGCGCATGCGTGCCGGCAGAGGACGCCTGAAGATCAGAGAGCGGCCGGCTCCGCGACACCCCTCGGACCGGAGTACCCGCCCCCGGCCGCCGACGTTCGGCTGAGCCGGTCGCACTGAGCCGGTTCCGCGTCGCGAGCAGGTGACGGTGCGGCGCCGTCAGTCCAGGAAGGCCATCACCCTGTCGTTCAGCTGCTTCGGGTCGGTGAGGGGCAGGGAGTGATGGGTGGCTCCGGGGAGCAGCGTCACCTGTGCCCGCGGGAGCGTCCGACGGGCCCGGTCGGCGACCTTGGCGGCGTGGTGGGTGCGGCTGCGCTCCGCGAGCAGCACCAGCACCGGCATGGCGAGGTCGGCGGTCCGGGGGCGGCCGCCGGTGATGAGCTGCCGGCCGGGGACGGTGGTGGCCAGCGCGTAGAGGCGCTGCCACGTCTCGTCCGGGTGGGTGCCTGCCGTCTCCCAGGCCAGGAAGGCGCGGCCGCGGGCCTCGCTCGGGCGGACCAGCATGGGCAGCGCCCGCAGCAGGTAGCCCGGGCGGAACCCGGCGAAGAGCTGGGTGGGGTCGAGGAGGGCGAGGCGGTCGATCCGCTGCGGCGCGTGCAGTGCGTACCTGACGGCCGGCCAGGCGCCGTAGGAGTGAGCGCACACATGTGTGCGGGCGAGGCCCAGTCCGTCCAGGAGCGCGTCCAGCCAGGCCGTCTGATCGGCGGCGCTCTTCCACGGTGCGCCCCGGCGTTCGGTGCGGCCGGCGTCGCCCATCAGATCGACCGCATGCACGCGGTAACGCTCGCCGAAAACAGCTGCGTTGGCGAACCAGACCAGACCGGTGGCGGCACCGCCGGGCAGCAGGAGCAGGGGGCTGCCGTCCTTCGGGCCGTACGTATGGACCCGGGTGCGCCCGTACGGTGTGGCGACGTCGCGCTCCTCGGTGGTCTCGGGCCAGCGGGCGCGAAGCTCGTCATAGACGAGGTCGAAAGCGGAGGGGGGCACCGGCATTCCTCTCGCTGAGCGATAATCTCGGTCAGCGAGATATTATCAACCCTCTGAGGACGTGTGCATGGAAGAGCAGAGTCCGGAGATGCGGCTGGTTCACCTGCTGCGCGCCGTCACCGTGGAACTCGACCTGCTCGGCGCCGAGTTCGCGGCGCGCCACGGGCTGCATCCCACCGATGTACGCGCGCTGATCCACCTGCTGGACGCCGCTCGGGCCGGTACCCGGGCCACCCCCGGATGGCTCGGCGGGCAACTGCGCCTGAACTCCGCCGGGACCACCGCTCTGGTGGACCGGTTGGAACGGCTCGGGCTGCTGCGGCGCGGCCGGGACACGGCCGATCGGCGGCGGGTGCTGCTGGAGGTGGAGGAGAAGGCCACGGAACTGGGGTGGTCCTTCTTCGGGCCGGTGATCGGCGAAGTGGTCGGGGCCGCGGAAGGCTTCGAGGCGGACGAACTGGAGACGGTGCGTCGTTTCCTCACCGCGGTACTGGAGTCCACCGGACGGGCGCGTCCCCGATGACGGGGCTGTGACGCGGCTGCTTCCCGGTCCCGGCGAGGAGGGGCGCGACGGCGATGTCCCGCCGCCCCTCGCCCACGCCGTCCGGCACGTCCGGCTGTCCGGCACCGGCCGTTGTGCCGGTGGCCGCCCCGGCGCAGTTTTGCGGGGCAGGGTGAACCGCGTGACGAGCGTGGCTGTGCAGCCTGTGCACAGCCGCTGTGCTCCCTGCACAGGCACCGGTTAGCCTGCGCGGAAACGAACGGATCACGCGGCAGCGGAGGTGCTGACATGCCGGACGTGGAGGCGCTGTGCCTGGGGGAGACGATGGTGCTCGTGGCGCCCGGGGCCGGGCAGCCCCTTGCCACCGCGCGTGAGGCGGTCCTCTCCGTCGCCGGCGCCGAGTCCACCGTCGCCCGGTACCTGGCGGACCTGGGACACCGGGTCGCCTGGGCGGGCCGGGTCGGCCTCGACCCGCACGGCGAACGGATCCTGTCGGCCGTGGGCGGCGGCGGAGTCGACGTACGGCTGGTGGAGCGGGACCCGACCGCGCCGACCGGCGTGTTCTTCAAGGACCCGGCCGCCGACGGAACGCGGGTGCACTACTACCGGGCGGGCTCCGCTGCCTCGCGCATGACCCCCGCCTACCTGGACCGGCTGCCGGTCTCCTCGGCACGGGTGGTGCACCAGTCGGGCGTCACACCGGCGCTCTCCCCCCAGTGCGCGGAGACCGCCACGGCCCTGTTCACCCGGGCGCGGGAGGCCGGCGTACTCTGCTCCTTCGACGTCAACCACCGGCCCGGGCTGTGGGACGCCCGCCGGGCCGCCGGACCGCTGCTGTCCCTCGCGCGCCAGGCGGACCTCGTCTTCGTCGGCCTCGACGAGGCCGAACGGGTCTGGAGGACCGCTGCACCCGAAGAGGTCCGTGACCTCATCGGGCCCGGCGTGAGCGTCGTCGTCAAGGACGGGGCCGTCGGCGCCACGCTGTTCGCCCCGCACGCCGCCCCCGTGTTCGTGCCGGCCCGGCCGGTCGACGTGGTGGAGCCCGTCGGCGCGGGCGACGCCTTCGCCGCGGGCTACCTCTCGGCGTGGCTGCACGACGCCGACCCCGCCGCGCGGCTCGCCCTCGGCCACCGCACCGCGGCGCTCGCCCTCGGCTCGGTGGAGGACCACGCCGACGCCCGCGCCCTGCGGCCCGCGCCGGAGTCGGTGCGATGAGCCAGGCCGTGGAACGAGCGGTACGGCTGCTGGAGATGCTCAGCGAAGGACCACAGCACCCCGCGGCCGTGGCCGAGCGGTTCGGCGTCCACCGCACCACCGCGCTGCGCCTGCTGCGCGACCTGTGCGAGGGCGGTCTCGCACGGCGCCGGCCGGACGGCACGTACGCCGTCGGCTACCGTCTGGCCGGCCTGGCACAGGCGGCCGTCGAGCAGTTCGACCTGCGTTCTGTGGCGCACCCCTTCCTCCTCGAACTGTGCCGCAGGGTCCGGCTCACCGTGCACCTCGCCGCGCTCGACGACGGCCGGGTGATCTACGCCGACAAGGTCGAGCCGCCCGGCACCGTACGCCTGTACGCGCAGATCGGCAGACCGGTCGTGCTGCGCACATCCGGCGTCGGCAAGGCGATCCTCGCCTTCCTGCCGGACCCGGAACGCGCCTCGATGCTGGAGGGACACACCTTCGAGAGGTTCACCGACACCACGATCACCGACGCCGAGACCCTCGCCGCGCGCCTCGACACCATCAGATCCGCCGGCTGGGCGGAGGACGACGGCGAGTACGAGCCGTTCGTCAACTGCGTGGCCGTACCCGTACGGGACGGCACCGGCGCCGTACGCGCCGCCGTGTCCCTCGCCGCGCTGCGCGCCCAGATGGATCTGCCCGCCCTGCGCGCCCACCTGCCTGCCCTGCGACAGGCCGCGCGCGGTGTCTCACGAGAACTGGGATGGACCCGATGACCCCGCAGAACCCGCCTTCTTCGACGACGACCGCGCCCGGCCGGCTCTTCGAGCAGGCGTTCACGGCTCTCCCGCTCATGGTCATCCTGCGCGGCCTCGACACCGAAGCCACGGTGGCGATGAGCCGTCGCGCCTGGGACCACGGCATCCCGCTCGTCGAGGTCCCCGTCCAGGACGAGAGCGCCGTCGCGGCGCTCGCCGCGGCAGCCGCCGCCGGGCGGGAGCGGGGCGCCGTGGTGGGCGCGGGTACGGTGACGTCGACCGAGCGCCTGGCCCGGGCCGTGCGCGCCGGGGCCGCGTTCACCGTCGCGCCGGGCTTCAGCGCGGAGGTCGCCGAGGCCTCGGTCCGAGCGGGGCTGCCGCACCTTCCCGGCGTCTCCACCCCCTCCGAGATCCAGCAGGCGCTGGCCTGTGGCTTCACCTGGCTCAAGGCGTTCCCGGCCGCCGAACTGGGAGCGGGCTGGCTGCGCGCGATGCGCGGTCCGTTCCCCGAGGCCCGACTCGTCGCCACCGGCGGGATGACCGTGGCCAACGCCCAGGAGTTCCTGAGCGCGGGCGCGGACGCGGTGTCGCTGGGTTCCGCACTGTCCGACCCGGCGCAGGTGCGGCGGCTGCCCCGCCTCGTCACGGAGCTGACGGAAGGCGCCGCCCGGTGAGGCCCACGGCGGCGGTCAGTTCCTCACGTGGAACTCGTTGCCGCCCGCGTCGAGGAACTCGCCGCGCTCCCGCTCTCGATGGGTGACTTCCAGCCGCAGCCTGTTCCGCTCCACCTTCGGAGCGGCCGGCGGTCCCATGACCAGTGAGACCGTGCTGGTGGCCTGCCGGCGCAGCCGGACGCCCCCGCCGTGGGTCTCGACCACGTGCCAGTCGGCCTGGGACTGCCAGAAGGTCTCCTGAGCGCGAAGGTCATCCGCGGTGACGTCGAGGCAGAGCGCGACGAGGCCGGAGTCAGCGAGCACTCCGGGGTGTCCGGGACGCAGTACGCAGAACTCGTTGCCCTCCGGGTCGGCCAGCACGTCCCAAGGGACGTCGCCCTGGCCTATGTCGATGCGCGTCGCACCGAGCGAGAGCAGGCGTTCCACTTCGGCCTTCCAGTGCGGACCTGCGGCCAGGTCGAGGTGGAGCCGGTTCTTCGGGGCCGCCTTGGCCTTCGCGGTGGGCTCGAACCGCAACCGCAGGCCACCGGTCAGCCCTCGCGTCGCGTCCAGCCAGAATCGCTCCATGAGGGCGACGTCCCGCGCATCGATCACAATGCCGCTCAGCATCCCGTTTCCTCAACTCGTCCACTGCGTTCGCTTGTTCATTGTCGCTGCCGCCGCCGTGGGTGTCAGTGCCGCGTGAGGCGTCCCCATGGGTGTGGACACACCTGACAATGGATCTTGATGGTCCGAGGAAGAGGTGTCCTGGTGGGACGTAGGTCTCCGTATCCGCTGGAGTTCAGGAACGATGCGGTCGCGCTGTGGCGCGCGGCGGACGGGAAGCGCACGTACGCGTCGGTCGCGGCGGACGTCGGGGCGACCGGCGAGACGCTGCGGTCCTGGCTGCGTCAGGCCGACGAGGCGGCGGGACGGGTGCGCGGCGACGAACAGACGCCCAGTGGGCCGGGATGAGGAACTCGCGGTGCTGCGTGCGGAGAACGCCCGGCTGCGCGAGGCGGAGAAGGAGGGGGAGTTCGAGCGGGAGATCCAGCGAAGGGCGGCCCAGTATTTGGCGAAGGAGATGAGGCATGTCCGGTCGCTGGGACTTCGTCTCCGTCCACCGCGCCGACTTCGGTGTCCAGCGGATATGTCGGGTCCTCGGGGTTTCGCGCGCCGGTTTCTACCGGTGGCTTGCCGGTGCGGCCACCCGTGCCGAACGCCGGGCGGCCGACGACGCCCTGGTCGCGGAGATCCGTGAGATCCACACCGAGCACAAGGGGACGTACGGGGTACGCCGGGTCCACGCCGAACTGCGGGGCTTCGGTCATACCGTCAACCGCAAGCGGGTCGAGCGCCTGATGCGCGTCAACGGCATCGAGTCTTGAAGCCCTGAGCGTCCGGCCCGTCACCCGTTCGGCCGAGTGTCGTTGGTGGTGATGTTGACCATTGTCTGGCGCCTGGGGTGGGTTGTGACCTCGATCGAGCGGACCGCGTATCCGCGATTCAAGCCTTGGGCAGGCACAGACGAGGCTGCGGTCTTCCCGGATAAGGCAGGGCCCAGGCCGGTGCTGCGTCCGGGGCCCTGCCTCAGCCGACCGCTTGGCGGGAGCGGCCGCGATCAGCGCTGTTCGGGCGAGCCGGACGCCGGCATGGATTCGTTGAGCGGTACGACGTTGAAGTATTCCTCGATGCGGTCGATGAGGCCACCGTCGAACCGGAAGTACATCGCCGCGTGTACGTCACTGCGGGACCCGTCGGTCATGGTCAGGTGGAGTACTTGCTGCTGGAGCACTTCGTCGCCGTCCTGGAACTGCCGCACGATGTCGTACCGAAGTGTGTCGACGTCTGCGGCCAGCTTCTTCAGCAGTTCCATGTTCTCGTCGATCGGCTGGTCACCGCTTCCGTCGTTGTGCCACACGGTGGCGGTGTCGGTGCACAGGGATCGCATCGTGGCGTAGTCCCGCACCTCCCACTGCCGGAGGTAGTGCACCGCTGCTGCGCGAAGGTCCTGGTCGGGTGTCATTGTTTCTTCCTTTCGGGGTGTGCCGGTTGCGGCGGGTGTCAGACGGCGGGGCCGGTTGTGGTGCCGGGGGCCGCTTCTTCTTCGAAGACGGGGGCGCGCTCTCCCGCTTCGATGCGTAGAGGGAGGTGGTTCTCCCGGGGCGGCAGGGGGCAGGGGAAGGCCGCCGAGAACACGTGGTGGGGAATCAAGGCCCGGTTGAAGTCGATACGGACCGTATCCGTGGTGTGCCGGGGCCGAGGCAGGATCAGCCACCGGCCCATGCCGGGCGTGTCCGTGCCGCTGGTGTCGTCGGTGAACGTGATCAGCAGGGTGTCGCTGCCCACACCGAACGCCCGGAGCGTGTGCCGCTCGCCTTGCAGATCGAAGACGAAGTCGCCAGGGGCCGGGAGGGTGTCCCGCACGCTCGGGCTGGTCACCCGGGTCGCCTCCAGGAGGCGTCCGGCGTCCGCCGGGCGGTACTCCGCCTCGACGGCCCAGGCGGGGTCCCACGGCCACGCCTCGATTCCGCGCAGGCCGACGAGGGTGGGCGCGGCCGGATCCCACACGGCCAGGGCATGGGCTCCCTGCAGTTCCTCGATGGTGCCGCGCCGCCCGCCGGGGAAGGACAGGCGGCTGGCGCTGGTCAGTTCCACCGTGCCGTCCACGGCGTGGCCATCGACGGATACGTCCTGCGCACGGGCCGCGGTCAGCGTCAGGCTTCCCGAGAAGCCGGTGGACGTCCACCGTCCCGGAACCTCGGGGACTTCCTGCCCCGGTTCCGTGATCGGCCGATGGGCGATCAGGCTCGCTTTCCCTTCCGGGCCCGCAATCTCCTCCCATCGGCTCTGGCGCCACTTGTCGTACTCGGTCAACGCGCCGTCGCTACCGAAGCAATCGCTGGACACTGTGTTCTCCTCTGTAGGCGGCGGTCACCCGCGACCGCCGTCAGGACTTACCGCCGGCCGGGAACCTTGACCGGTTCGACGGCCGGTCGATGGTCTGGATGGTTCGCTCGCCCGGGAACATAAGCAAAGCTGTTTGCTGTTATGGCAAATATGGGAAGGGCGCCGTGCTGGTGATCGTGCTCTGACATCACCCTGGAGAACACGATCTCCGGGGGCCGCGCGATGTGCCGAACTGGCCCGGGAACTCGCGGAGAACGGGGTGCCTCGGCTACCTCGGCCCCATCGAGTTCGAAGAGAAGCACTACGTCAACCAGACAACTGCCGAACCAGTGAGCCTGAAACCACGTGAACCTGTCCTGAACGGCTAGGACTTGTCCGGGCGATCTCTGAGCAACGGCGCCTGACGCCGCGAATCTTGTTGTCGAAGGTGGTGCCGAGTGAGGTAGAAGGGCGGCATGGACACCGCCGTACTTGAACAGATGCTGGACGAGACCTTCGATCACGCTGTCGTGCACCACGGATACACCAACTACATGCGCGACTACGGGGTCATCGTCCACGCGACGGCTGATCCCAGTACCGGCATCACGCCGTCCCACCTGCGCCACCTCTTCAGATACTGCGTTGAGGCGCGATGCGAGACATCACTGCCGGCCGAGCCCTGGCGGGTCTCTTCGGACGACCGGCTCATCGACCACGAAACCGTCGCTCGCGCGGCGGGTTCACCACCAGGCTCCACCTGAGCGCGGACTGCCGGTGCCGCCCCCTGTCCCTGATCGTCACGCCCGGTCAGCGGGCGGACTGCACCCGGTTCGAACCGGTGCTGGAGAAGATCCGAGTCCCGAAACCCGGGCCGGGCAGGCGCCGCAAAAGGCCCGCCGGCGTCGCCGCCGACAAGGCCTGCAGCAATCGGCCCTGTCGTGAGTACCTGCGGCGTCGGGGCGTCCGGCACACGATCCCGGAGAAGACCGACAGCCAGGCCGCCCGCCTGCCCAGGGGCTCACGCGGCGGACGGCCACCCGGCTTCGACGAAGAGCGGTACAAGAAGCGCAACACTGTGGAACGGGCCATCCACCGGCTGAAGCAGCACCGGGCTGTGGCGACTCGCTACGACAAGCGCGGCTACGTGTTTCTCGGAACCGCGACCGCAGCAGCTCTCACCATCTGGCTCCGGACATGATCGACCGGACAAGTCCTAGGCGTCGCGCCGACCCGCCTCACGGCCGACGCGTCGGCTCACCCCGCCTGCGGCCGGGCCAGGCCGTGGTCATAGGCGAAGATCACCGCCTGGACGCGGTCGCGGGCGCCGATCTTGGCCAGGACGCGGCCGACGTGCGTCTTCACCGTGGACTCCGACAGGACGAAACGCGCGGCGATCTCACCGTTGGTCCAGCCCTTGCCGATGGCGACGAGGATCTCGCGTTCGCGGTCGGTGAGGGCGCTCAGGCGTGGGTCCTCGGCGGCGCCGTCACCGGCGGGCGGGACGAGGCGGGCGAACTCGTGCAGCAGGCGGCGGGTGAGCGCGGGAGCGATCACCGCGTCACCGGTGGCCACGGCACGGATGCCCGCGAGGAGTTCCTCGGGGCGGGCGTCCTTGAGCAGGAAGCCGCTGGCCCCGGCGCGCAAGGCCGCGTAGACGTACTCGTCGAGGTCGAAGGTGGTCAGGACGAGGACGCGGGAACGCTCTCCTGCGGCGACGATGCGGCGGGTGGCCTCGATGCCGTCCATGCCCGGCATGCGTACGTCCATCAGGACGACGTCGGGGCGGAGCTCGGCGGTCTTGCGCACGGCTTCGGCCCCGTGTCCGGCCTCGCCGACCACATCCGTCTCGGGGACGGAGTCCAGGAGCATGCGGAAGCCGTACCGCTGCAGCGGCTGGTCGTCCACGACGAGCACGGTGGTCATCGGGTACCGTCCTGCGGAGTCAGGTCGAGGGTGGCGCGCACCGTCCACCCCGCGCCGGCGGGACCGGCTTGGACGTGTCCGCCGTAGAGCGCCGCTCGTTCTCGCATGCCCACCAGGCCGTGCCCTTCCTCGTTCGTCGTGCCGGGGCCGTCGGCCGGGGTGGGGGAGCCGGAGTCCTGGACGGCGATGGTCAGCAGGGTGTCCTCGACCACGACCGCCAGGTTCGCACGCGCTCCGGCGCCGGCGTGTTTGAGGGTGTTCGTCAGCGCCTCCTGCACGATGCGGTAGACGGTCAGCTGCACCCCGCTGTCGAGGGCCTCGACATCCCCGGCCGTACGATAGACGACCTCCAGGCCGGCGGCGCGCACGCCCTCGCACAGCGCGTCGATGTCCGCGAGTCTGGGCTGCGGGCTCAGTTCGGGCTCGCCGCGCGAGTCGTCGGCCTCACGGAGCACGCCGAGCACCCGCCGCAGTTCACTCAGGGCCTGCCGCCCGGTGTCGCCGATGAGGTGCAGGGCCTCCTTGCCGCGCTCCGGCGCGCCGGCCGTGGCGTAGGCGCCCGCGTCGGCGAGCGTGATGATGACGGACAGGTTGTGGCCGACGATGTCGTGCATCTCGCGCGCCACTCGGGTCCGCTCCGCCGCGACGGCGAGTCTGTCGCGCTGGTCGCGTTCGATCTCCAGCCGGGTCGCGCGGTCCCGCAGCCCGGCCAGCTGGGCCCGCCGGATGCGGACCATCAGGCCGAGGGCGAGAGCCGCGGTCGCCGTGCTGAGCAGGAAGAACAGCGCGTCCCAGACCGACATCGCCGCCGAGACGCGCACCGCGACCAGGCTCAACGCACCCGCCATCGCCACGCAGGCCCACGGCAGCTGCCGTAGCCGCCCGTGCAGGGTGAGGCTGTACAGGGCGACGAAGAGCGCGATGTCCGCACGGAGCGCGGCGCCGATGGACCACTGGAGGACGAACACGGCCGTGACGGTGCCGAAGGCCGCGGCGGGGGCCCGGCGCCGCCACAGCAGCGGCAGCACCAGCCCGGCCTGCAGGGCCAGCATGCCCGCCACGGGCAGCCGGGTGAACAGCAGGCGGAGGCGGCGCGGGCCGTCGCCGTCGCCGTCCCCGTTGATCACGCCGAGCGCGTGCAGCAGGTCCGGCAGACAGAACAGCAGGAAGACCAGCACCACCACCGCGGTGTCCAGCACCCAGGGACGGGCCCGGTCGGCGTGCCGGAGCCGCTGGCCGGCCCGGCCGAGCCGGGCGACCAGCGGCCCCATCCCGCCGAGGTCATCAGGGGTCACGGTAGTCACGGATGTCACCAGCCCATGATGCGGGCTGCCACCGCTCACACGTCGCTGCGCACCAGCCGGTACGCCGCACCGGCCAGCGCCAGTGCCGTCCAGCCGAGGAAGACGAGCAGCCCGGCAAAGGGGGACAGGGCGGTCGAGTCATGGGTCAGCGCGAAGATCGACTCGCCCGCGTGGCTGGGCAGGTAGGGGTTGATGTCGCCCTGCCACGAGGTGGGCAGGAGGGAGACCAGCCCGGGTACCAGCATCAGGGCGCCGACCAGGACGGAGATGCCGCCGGCGACCGACCGCAGCAGGGCCCCGAGGGCGGTGCCGATCACACAGACCAGGCCGAGGTAGAGCCCGGCGCCCAGCAGACTGCGGACGACACCGGCGTGGCCCAGGCCCATGGCGGCGGGTGTGCCGGACACGATCCCGCTGCCGACGAGGAAGGCGACGAACGCGCCTGCGGTGGCGACCACCAGGGCGACCAGCCCGTACACCGCCGCCTTGGACCACAGCACGGGCAGCCGTCGCGGCACCGCGGCCAGGGTGGAGCGGATCATGCCGGTGGAGTACTCGCCGGCGGTGACCAGCACACCGAGCACGCCGAGCGCGAGCTGGGCGAAGTTCGTGCCGAAGAGGGACAGGCTCGCCGCCGTCGCGGTGGCGAAGTCGCGGTCCAGGTGGCGGCCGGAGCCGACATTGGACTTGTAGTGGCTCGCGGCGATGACGCCGAAGGCGATGAGGAACAGCAGCCCGAGACCGAGGGTGATCCAGGTGGAGCGCAGGGACCAGAGCTTGGCCCACTCGGCGGCCAGCACGCGCCGGCCGGTCACCCGGTAGGCGGGCCGGGCCCGGGTGGCCGGGGCGGACTCGGGGGTTCGAGGTGTGGCCGTGAGGGTGCTCATGCCGCGCTCCCGGAGGTCTCGATGCGGGTCGTGGAGCCGTGGTACTCCACGGCGTCCCGGGTCAGTTCCATGAATGCCTCCTCCAGCGACACCGCCTTCGTGGTCAGCTCGAACAGGGGGATGCCGTACTCGGCCGCCTTCAGCCCGATCTCGCGGGCGGACACCCCGGTGACCTGCAGTTCCTCGGAGCCGATACGGCCGGTGATGTCGACGCCGGGCCCGGCCAGCACGTCCCGCAGCCGCGCCGGGTCGTCCGTCGCCACCTTCACGGTGTCGCCGCCCGCCTCGCGCACCAGGTCCTGCACGGTCGTGTCGGCCAGCAGCCGGCCGCGTCCGACGACGATCAGGTGGTCCGCGACCAGGGCGACCTCGCTCATCAGGTGCGAGGAGACGAACACCGTGCGCCCCTCGCCCGCGAGGGAGGTGAGCAGGTTCCGGATCCACAGGACGCCCTCGGGATCCAGCCCGTTGACGGGCTCGTCCAGCATCACGGTCTGCGGGTCGCCGAGCAGGGCGGCCGCGATGCCGAGCCGCTGGCCCATGCCGAGGGAGAAGGCACCGGCCCGCTTCTTCGCGACGCTGCCGAGACCGGCGAGTTCGACGACCTCGTCGACCCGGCGGCGCGGGATGCCGTGGGTGAGCGCGAGGGCGCGGAGGTGGTTGTAGGCCGACCGGCCCGGGTGGATCGACTTCGCCTCCAGCAGCGCCCCGACTTCCTGAAGCGGTGCCTGGTGGCGTGCGTAGTGCTGTCCGTTCACCGTGACGGAGCCGTGCGTCGGCGCGTCGAGTCCGACGATCATGCGCATCGTCGTGGACTTGCCCGCGCCGTTGGGCCCCAGGAAACCGGTGACGGTGCCCGGCTTCACGGTGAAGTCCAGGCCGTCGACGGCGGTCTTCTCCCCGTACCTCTTGGTGAGCTGCTGTGCTTCGATCATCAGCGTTCCCTCTTCCGGACTCCGGCGCCCGAAACGCCTGACGCCTCTTCCGTCACGCTAAGCCCGCGATCAGCCCGATCCGGTGGTACCGGGGACCGAAGCCTGTGGCGCGGGTGGTACCGGGGTACTACGGCCGGGCGTGCTGTGGCCCGGTGCTCGTGCGGGGGGAACGCGCGCGGTCCGTGTCAGCGGGTGCGCGGGCGCCGCCGGCTCAGGGCCACAGCAGCTCGTGGCACCGGCCGGTGCCCTCGGCGCGGTACGCGACCCGATGGTGGACCCGGTCGGCGCTCTCCCAGAACTCCACCTAGGCCGGGGTGACGGCGTACGGCGTCCAAACTCGGCGGGCCCGGCACTTCACCCGCGTGGACGGTGCCGAGGCGGTCGGCGGGCACACCGGCGCGGTCGGCGGGTTGACCCGGCGGGTCAGGAACGGGGTCTGGGAGCTGGTGCGCACGGTGAGGCTGCCGTCGCCGTCGATCCAGGCGACGGCCCCGTGCGTCTCCAAGCCGGCGTGCTGGGCGCGCTGGGTGCGGAAGGTGTCCTCGAAGACGAGGTCGGCCTCGGCCCAATCCGGCCTCGGCGTCGCCGGTCTCGCCGTGCGCCTCGCCGACCGCGTCGGCGCGGGGGCGGGCGATCCGCGCGGTCTTCGCGCCCTTGTCGTGCACGACCGGCGCGCCCGGCCACATCGCTTCCTCCGGGTCCAGGACCGCGGGCAGGACGTCGTACGTCACCTGGACGCGCCGGCAGCCGTCCTCGGCCGCGGCCTCGCTGTCGGCCACGACGGCGGCGACGCGCTGGCCGATGCAGCGGACCGTGTCGTCCAGGACGCGGGTGTCGTCCGGGTCCTCCTCGGGGTGCTCGTGGCGGGAGGTGGAGAAGTGCCGTTCCGGGGCGTCGTGGTGGGTGAGCACGGCGTGGACGCCCGGCACGCGCAGGGCGGCGGAGGTGTCGATCGTGACGATGCGGGCGTGGGCGTGCGGGGAGCGCAGCAGTTTCATGTGCAGCAGGCCGGGCACGTCGAGGCCGAAGGTGTAGCGGGCGGTGCCGGTGACGACCTGCGGACCGGCCGGCGCGGGCAGGCTGCGGCCCACGGAGCGGCCCGGCTCGGGCTCCTCGACGTTCTTCACCCCGCGTACGGCGTCCTCGACCGCCCGGTAGCCCGTGCAGCGGCACAGGTTGCCCTTGAACGCCCTGGGCAGGTCGGTCAGCTTGTCCTCGTCGAGGGCCGCCGTGGTCATCAGGAAGCCGGCCGTGCGGAAACCGCACTGGAACCCTGGGCGTCCAAAGACTTCTGCTGGACGGGATGGAGTTCGCCCACCGGCGAGGCCAGACCCTCGACGGTGGTGACCGGGCGGCCGTCGGCCCGGAAGACAGCTGTGGACCGGCTTGCCGTCCACGTGGACCGTGCAGGCCCCTGCTGCTCGTGGTGCTGCTGCGCGACCGAGGACGCGGTGGGCCGAGCAGGCGAGCGGCACGGCGGTCACGGGGTGCGGTCTGGCGTCAGCGCGGTGACGTGCGACAGGAGGGGCGGACCGGGACCGTCGCCGGGTCCGGTTCGGCCCCCTGCGCGGGCAGTCCCACCTCGCCGAGCAAGTCCTCGGCCGCACAGGCGAGTTCACGCCCGACGGCCGACCGCAGCGACGGATACGCGTGGCCGTGTCCCACGAGCACGGCACCGAGCAGCACCCGCGCCTCGGAGTCCAGGACCAGCTTCGCGTAGCAGTCCCCGAGGCCGCCGTCCCCGGCCCCGCGGGTACGGCTGAACGTCACCGCTCCCGGAGTCCGGGCGTGGACGTCGCCGAGACTGGCCACCTCCACGCCGGGCACCTTCAGGACGGTCCCGGCCCCGTCCACGGCGGGCCCGGGACCGTCCTGCGCCCGGGCGCCCAGGAGCTGCCCGGCGACCGCCTCGGCCATGCGGTATCCGGGGGCCACCGTGCCGTGGCACCGCCCGTGCACCGCCGCGCAGTCCCCGATGGCCCACACGTCCGCGATGCTGGTCCGGCCCAGGTCGTCCACCAGGAAACCGCCCCGCTCGCCACGGGCCGGCCCGCCGGCCCGGGCCAGCTCGTCGCGCGGGCGGGTCCCCGCGGAGAAGACGACCAGCCCCGCCGGGATCCGCGACCCGTCCTCCAGCGTCACCCCGCACACCCGGCCGTCCGCCCCCGCGTCGACGGACCGCAGCGGGACCCCGCAGGACAGCCGCAGCCCGGCGCGCCGCAGCCACCCGGCGAGCAGCCGCGCCGCGGTGCTGTCGAGCTGGGCGGGCATCAGACGTGCGGCCGCCTCCACGACGTGCGGCCGCATGCGCAGACGGCGGCGCAGCGCCTCGGCGGTCTCCAGGCCCAGCAGGCCGCCGCCGACCACCACGACCGGCGCCCCGTCCGCGGCGGCGCCGCGGATCGCGTCCACGTCCGCGAGCGTCCGGTACGGGAAGCAGCCGGGCAGGTCGGCGCCGGGAACCGGCGGACGGAAGGCCGCCGCCCCCGTGGCCAGCACCAGCGCGTCGTAGGGGATGCGGGTACCGTCCGCGGTCAGGACGGTCCGCGAGGCTCGTTCGATGCCCACCACCGGGGCGGCCGTCCGTGCTTCCACGAGGGGATCGCGGCGTGTGCGGGGCCCGGCCAGTTCGAGGTCCGCCTCCGTGGCACCGGCGAGCCGGTCCGCCAGCGCGACGCGGTTGTACGCCGGCCTGGGCTCGTCACCGAGGACAAGAATGCGCCAGGCGCCCTCCCGGTCCCGGGACCGCAGCTCCTCGGTCAGCCGGTGCGCGGTCATGCCGTAGCCGACGATCACCAGGGTGCGGGGTGGCGTCATGGGCGTCATCGGCTCCTTCGTCCTCGTCGGTGGACGGCCCGCGACCGGGTGCCGGCTCCTCGGCGGCGAGCTGGGCGCAGAGCCGGCGGATCTCGTCCGCGCAGCCACCGCACCCGGTGGTGGCCCGGGTGGCGCCGGAGAGGGCGCGCAGGGTGCGGGCGCCGTCGTGCCAGGCGCGCGCGAGGGCTCCCCGGGACACGTCGTTGCAGCGGCAGACCACGTCCGAGGGCTCGGCGGACGTAGCCGGCGCCCGCCGGACGGCGGGCGCCCGGCCCAGCAGCAGGGACAGCCGGTCGGCGGGCAGCGGGCGGTGCGCGTCGTGGAGCTGGGTGAGCGCCGCCAGGGCCTCGGGCAGACCGACCACGACCGCCGACGCCAGCCGCCCCGCGGCGTCGACCGTCACGGTCGCGTACCGGCCCCGTGCGGGATCGCGGAAGGTCACGGTCTCGCGCTCGGCGGTGTTGCCGGCCGAGCCGGGCGCCGCCCCCAGCACACCGAGCGGCAGCCCGGCCAGGCGGAGGCGGAGCACGGTCCCCGCTCGCCGGCCCCCGGGCTCCTGTCCGGTCAGCGAACGGGCCAGCACCTCCGCCTGGTCCCACCCCGGAGCCGGCAGACCCGGGGCCCAGCCGGGGTGTTCGGCGCAGTCGCCGATCGCCCGGATCCACGGATCGCCGGTCCGCAGTCCGTCGTCGACCAGCACCCCGTTCCGCACCGCCAGACCCGCCGCGCGGGCCAGTGCGGCGCGCGGCCGCACGCCGGTGCAGCACACGAGGGTGTCCCAGGCCAGCGGGCGGCCGTCGTCGAGGACGAGCTTGCCCGGCTCGACCCGTACGGCCGAGCGACCGCACTCCAGCCGCACGCCCAGGCCGGACAGGTGGCGCACGAGGAGGTCCCCGGCGGTGGCGTCCAGCCGGCGGTCCAGCGGGTACGGCCCGCGGTGCACCACGGTGACGTCGCGGCCGGAGCGCCGCAGCGCCGCCGCGGTCTCCAGCCCGAGGGGCCCGCCGCCCAGGACGACGGCCTGCTCCCCGCCGACGCGGGCGCAGTCCGCGAGGGACCGCAGCGTGGTGACGCCGTCGAGCAACCGCCCGGCTGCCGTACGGATCCCGGGCACCGGCGGGACGAACGGCTCCGCCCCGGTGGCCAGGACCAGCGTGTCGTAGCGGTGCTGCTCGCTCGTCGCCGTGCGCACCCGCCGACCGGCGCGGTCGACGGCCGTCACGGTGGTGCCCGGCAGGACGCGGACGCCCGGCACCGGCGGCAGCCGCAGGGCGGCCGGACGGAGGCCGCCGTCCAGCACCGAGGCCAGCAGCGCCCGCTGGTAGGGGGCGACGGGTTCCGCGTGCAGCAGCGTGACGGTTCCCCGGTGACCGTGACGGCGCAGCCGCTCCGCCAGCCGGTGTCCGACGGGGCCCCCGCCGACGATCACGACGTCGCCCGTCGCGGCCCCCTCGCTCAGGTGCTGCCTGCCTTTGCTCATGGACTCGTGGCCCCCCTCGCCGTACCGCGGCCGGCGGGGTCGACCCGGACCGCGCTCACCTTGAATTCGGGCATCTTGCTGCGCGGGTCGAGAGCGGTGCCGGTGAGCAGGTTCGCCCGCCCGTCGTCCGGGAAGTGGAACGGCAGGAACACGGTGTCCGTCCGCAGCGTCGGCACCAGCCTGACCCGGGCCGTCATCCGCCCCCGCGCCGACCGCACCCACGCCAGGTCGCCCTCGGCGACACCCGCGCGGGCCGCCGTGTCCGGGTGGATCTCCACGGTCGGCTCGGGCGCCGCGCGCATCAGGTCCGGCACCCGGCGGGTCTGGCTGCCCGACTGGTACTGGGCGAGCAGCCGCCCGGTCGTGGCCCACAGCGGGAAACGGTCGTCCGGCGTCTCGGCGGGCTCCCGGTGGTCCACCTCCTGGAAGCGGGCCCGCCCGTCCGGATGGGCGAAGCCGTCCAGGAACATCCGCGGTGTGCCCGGGTGCGCCGGGCCTTCGGGGTTCTGGGGGCAGGGCCAGTACAGGGCTTCCCCGGCGTCCAGCCGCTCGTAGGTGATACCCGAGTAGTCCGCCCGGCCCCCGCGGGAGGCGCGCCGCAACTCCTCGAAGACCAGCCGCGGTTCCTCCGGGTAGCGGTCGGCCGGCTCGCCGAGCCGCACCGCCAGCTCCCGCAGCACACGCAGATCGCCGCGCGCCCCCGGCGGCGCGCTCACCGCCCGGCGCCTGCGCAGCACCCTGCCCTCCAGGTTGGTCAGGGTGCCCTCCTCCTCCGCCCATTGCAGGACCGGCAGCACCACATGCGCCAGCCGGGCCGTCTCGGACGGCACGAAGTCGGCCACCACCAGCAGGTCCAGCGCGGACAGCCGCCGGGTGACCCGGGCGGCGTCCGGCGCGGAGACGACCGGGTTGGACCCGAACACCAGCAGGGCCCGGGGCCCGCCGTCCGTACCGAGGGCGTCCAGCAGCTCGAAGGCGCTGCGGCCCGGGCCGGGCAGGCGCTCGGGCGCCACCCCCCACACCCGCGCCACGTGCTCCCGGGCCCGCGGGTCGGTGATGGACCGGTAGCCGGGCAGCTGGTCGGCCTTCTGGCCGTGCTCCCGGCCGCCCTGCCCGTTGCCCTGGCCGGTGAGGCAGCCGTATCCGGACCCGGCCCGGCCCGGCAGCCCGAGGGCGAGGGCGAGGTTGACGAAGGCCGCGACCGTGTCGGTGCCGTTGCTGTGCTGCTCCGCTCCCCGGCCCGTCAGCACGTACGCCCGCCGGGCGCGGGCGAGGATCCGCACCGCCTCGGCCTGCCGCGACGCCGGGACGCCGGTCACCCGCTCCACGCGCTCGGGCCACCAGGCCGCGGCGTGCTCCCAGGCCCCCTCGAACCCCACCGTGCGCCGCTCGACGGCGTCCCGGTCGTACAGCCCCTCGGTGACCGCGATGTGCAGCAGGCCCAGGGCGAGGGCCAGGTCGGTGCCGGGGGCGGGGGACAGGTGCACGGTGGCCCGCTCCGCGGTGGGGGTGCGCCGCGGGTCGATGACGATCGTCGCCTTCGCCCTGCCGAGGTGACGCATCAGTGGAGGCATGGTCTCGGCCGGATTGGCCCCCGCCAGCAGGACCGCGTCCGCCTCGGCGAGATCGGTCACCGGGAACGGCAGCCCCCGGTCCAGCCCGAAGGCCGCGGTGCCCGCCGTGGCGGCGGACGACATGCAGAACCGGCCGTTGTAGTCGATCTGACTCGTGCCCAGGGCCAGCCGGGCGAACTTGCCGAGCAGGTACGCCTTCTCGTTGGTGAGGCCGCCGCCACCGAACACCGCGACGGCGTCCGGGCCGTGCGCGGCCCGGATCTGGCGCAGGCGGGAGGCGACGCTGTCCAGCGCGTCGGGCCACGACGCCGGCACGAGCCGTCCGGCACCGTTGCGCACCAGCGGGGTGCGCAGCCGGTCCGGTGCGCGCAGCAGGGCGGGCGCCGTCCACCCCTTGTGGCAGAGTCCGCCCTGGTTCACCGCGAAGGCGTCGGGCTCCACGGTCACCGGCACGCCGGCCGGCCCGTCCCCGGGTCCGGCGGGGCTCAGCCGGGTGCCGCACTGGAGCGCGCAGTAGGGGCAGTGGGTGGCGACCGGGGCCTGCGGTGCGGCGAGCGGCGCGGACCGCTTGGACGGCGGTTCAGACATGGGCCGACTCCGGTTCTCGGACGGGCTCCGGATCGCCGCCGGCCGGCCCCGCGCCGGGGCGCCAGTACCTGACCCGGACGACGACGGCGCACAGGACGTAGCACAGGAGGAAGGCCCAGAAGGCCGGTTCGCCCGAGCCGTGGCGGTCGTAGGCGGCCCGGAAGACCAGGTTGACCGCCGCGCCGCCGAGGGCCCCGGCCGCCCCGGTGACGCCGATCACCGCCGCGGTCAGCCGCTGGGCCCGCAGCGCGTCCGCCTCCGCTCCACCGGGCTCCGGCGCCCCGGCTCCCGGTGCGTGGGACCGGCACGCCAGGACCCACGGGATCATCCGTAGACCGCGCCGTTGCCGGCACCGGTGAGGACGAAGAGCACGGTGAAGACCGTGACGAACAGCGCTGCGGAGGACCGGGCGGAGGCCACCAGCAGGACGGCCGTGCCCGCGCTCAGCAGTACGAAGACGGCCGCCGTCACCCGGGCCCCGCCCCAGCGGTCCGCCAGCCGTCCGCCCAGCGGCCGGGCCAGCGAGCCCAGCAGCGGGCCCACGACGGCGCAGGACGCCGCCTGCAGGGCACTGGAGCCGAACTGGGCCTGGAGAACCAGACCGAAGGCGAAGCCGTACCCGATGAAGGACCCGAAGGTGCCGACGTAGAGCAGGCAGATCCACCAGGTGTCCGGCTGCCGCAGCCCCTCCCGGATCACACCGCGGGGCACGGGGCCCGGGTCGAGGTCGTCCATCCCGGTGGCGGCGAGCAGCGTGGCGAGCACCAGCAGGGGGAGGTAGACGGCGGCGACGAGGGAGGGGCTGGTGTCCCCGGCCGTCGCGATGACCACGACCCCGACGGCCTGGACCACGGCGACGCCGAGGTTGCCGCCGCCGGCGTTGACGCCGAGCGCCCAGCCCTGGTGCCGGCGCGGATAGAAGCGCGCGATGTTGGTCATCGAGGAACCGAAGCTGCCGCCGCCCGACCCGGTCAGCGCGGCGATGACCAGGAACACCCACAGCGAAGTGCCGGGCCGCTGCACGAAGTACCAGGTCAGCGCCGTGGGGATCAACAGCAGGCCGGTCGTGAGCACCGTCCAGGTCCGGCCGCCGAAGCGCAGCACGGCGTGGCTGTACGGGATCCGCAGCAGGGCGCCCACCACGGTCGGGGTGACGACGAGCAGGAGTTTCTCGCCCGGGGTGAAGTCCAGCCCGGTGCCAGGGGACATGAACAGGACCAGCACCGACCAGATGCTCCACACCGAGAAGCCGATGTGCTCGGTCAGAACCGACAGGAGCAGGTTGCGCCGCGCGACGCGCCTGCCCCGGCCGTTCCAGAAGGCGGCCTGTTCGGGGTCGTAGCCGGTGGCCGGCCCGCGTGGTGCGCGCCGGGGGCCGCTGGTCATGCCGTCGCCCCACTTCGCGGGCCGGCGGGCCGGCGGGGCGGCCCAGGCCGTCGGCCGGCGTGCCCTCGGCCGCGCGCCCGCCAGTCCGGCGCAGGGCGTTCCCCCAGCCACCGCGCGGACTCGATGCGCCGCACCTTCACGGTGCCCCTGTGCGGCGGCCCGGCCGACGGCAGCACCACCGCCTCGGCGAGCAGCGGGAAGTGGCCCACCGGATGGCACCACCGGGCCGGGCCCGGCGATCGCGGGGACCGACGTCGCCCGTGCGCCGTCGGCGGCCGTCGCACCCCATCGCGAACGTTCCTCCCGCCCCCCTGGGGAACGTGCAGGTCGGCGGAAGCGGGTCCTGAGATGAGTACGGTGTCGTCCATGGCCATGGGACGGATCCTGCGGAGGCGCCCCAGGGCGGGGCAATCCGGCCGGAGTCAGTCCGTCATGTCTCCGGCCGGGACGCCCTGCGGTGGGTACGGGTCAGCCGACGAGCGGGGCGGACGGCGCCCGAGGGGCTTCGTCCGCCGCCGCCTCGCCAACCAGCCCGCCGCCCAGGCTCTGTTTCACGCCGGCTCACCTCGCCGGCAGGGACACCAGACCGTGCAGGGACCAGTGGTCGGACTTCCCGGACGTCGCCGAGACCCGGCAGTCGACGAAGTTCGCGTCCAGCGGGGCGAAGAGGTAGTCCAGCTTCCTCGTGGGCTTGCCTCCCGAGCCGTTGGCGGTGAACTCACCCGCACGGGGCTTCGTGGGGTCGTCGCCCTGGGAACATTCGAGGTAGTGGTCGTAGACGGGGACGAGCGCGGAACTCGGCCCGCCTTCGGGGACGCCCGCGCCGAGGGCGGGCGGTACGACGTTCATGTCACCGCCGAACACCGGGCGGTAGCCCCAGTCCTCCCACTGGTCCGCCAGCTTCCGCAGTTCCTGCCCCTGCTCGATGCGCCAGGAGCCGTCCTTGGTGAGGTCGTCGTAGGGCGGCCCCGCACTGAGGTGCCCGGTGCACACGACGACGGTCCGCGAGGGGATGGTCGCGCACAGCGCGCTGCGCTGCTCCTTGTCGGACGGGGAGGAGAAGTCGTAACGCTGGTAGAAGGTGTTCTCGTCGGGTACGGCGATCGCCACACCGTACGCGCCCCGGTCGAGCCGGTCCGGGGCCGGACCCATGGCGCACTGCTTCTGGACGTCGACCCCGTCCACCCGGTTGTGGATGGGCGCGAACCTCACGTCCCACGACCGGCCGGTCTCGCTCTCCAGCATCCGCTCCACGGGCTTGGCGTGCTTCTCGCAGAACTCCTGGAAGAAGACGGCATCGGGGTACTCCCCGTTCACCTTGAGCCGTGCCCTGATGGCATCGGTGAGTTCCACGGCCCCGGCGCGGTCGTCCGACCAGCCGCAACGATCGTTGTTGTTACCGCAGACGTTCCAGGTCATCACGTCGAGCCGGGTCCCGGCGACGGGTCCCTGAGGCACCTGGGGAGGTGTCCCCTGCCCAGGGTTGCGGGAACTGTACACGGGCTCCAGCAGGAACTTGACGGGCGTGTCGGACGTCGTCCGAAGCGTGCCGTCGGCGTCGATGCCGACGTACCGCTGGGCATACCCGTCCGCCACGGTCTTGAAGGTCACCCAGTGGGAACCGGCCTTCTCGCCCGGTCCGGCCGGCGAGAAGGCCGTCTCGAACTGCTGCCACGAGCCGAGATTTCCACCCCGGGCCCGCAACATGCCCTGCCGGTCACCCGCGTCGCCGAGTTCCGGCGTGGCGAAGAAGCCCGTGACCTCGGAGCGCAGGCTGGTGATGTTCTGCCCCGGATGGTTGGTGTGGATCGTGAACCGCTCCCACGACTTCACCTCGGTGCTCACCGCCCGCAACCGCCACTCGTACTGCCCGGTGTCGTTCATCTCCACCCGGACGTACTTGCCGTTGGGTGCCCGCAACGCCCATTTCTGGCCGGCCGACTTCTCCACCCACACGGCGTCCGCCGACACGTCGGTGGCCGCGGCGATTCCGGCCGCGGCCAGAACCAGCGCGGTCACCAGAGCGATGACGGATGTGAGTGCGCCTGCCGAACGACGCATGTTCCCCCCTTGATACCTGGTACTGATACCTGATGGCCGGCTCGGCCCAGGTGCGCCTGAGCACACCACAGGCGTGAGCCTGGAGGCGTGGCCTGGTTGATCATCCCCCGACCCAGCCTATCCGCGGGGCCGACCCAGGCGAGGGGAGCGGAGGGACCACCGGGACCACGTCTGAGGCAGGTGCTGTCCGGATCGGTCCCCTTGCTCCAGGGTTCCCTGGTGGTCGTACATGTCGTCCTGTCTCTGTGGTTCCGTCGCTGGGGGGAGAGGGCCGAGGACGGCGACTGCGGCCAGGACCGGCAAGGCGGTCTCCGCGTCGGCGGTGCCCGCGCCGGTGGCGAAGGCGATGCCGGGGGGCGGAGGCGCCATCACGCGGGAGGCGAAGGGGCGCCCTGCTCCAGCCGGCGGGGCTCGCGGTGCGCTCGGCCCCGGGACGAAGCCTCGCAGCCGTCCGTTCACCAGGCAGCCGGCCCGAGGTGAGCGTCCAGCGCGGCTTCGATGAGCCGGTCGGGGCCGCCATCGCCGGGGCCGCCGAGAGCGAGTTGCAGACCGTCCCAGGACCACAGTTGGGCGATGCCGTGCAGATTCGTCCACAGGGCGGCCGCGGTGACGGCCGCAGGAGGCTCCACCGCCTCTGCCCGGCACCGGGCGACGAGGTCCACGACGCGCTCGAACATCGGGAGCGTCGCCTCCCGCAGCCGGGGTCCGTCCCCCGCTTCGTGCTGCCGGTTCCTGTCGAGCAGGTCGTGACGGAACACCAACTCGAACATGCCGCGCCGCGCCGTTCCAGCGCATAGGTGACATACACCCGCGCCAGCGCCGCCAACTTCTCTCTCGGCGCGGCGGTTTCGGCCGTGGCTTCGGCGGAGCGCGCGCCCAGTTCCTCGAAGCCCCGGCGGGCGATGGCCGACAGCAGCGCCCGGTGCGTCGGAAAGTGGCGCCGCGGCGCACCGTGCGACACACCCGCACGGCGGTCGATCTCCCGCAGGCCGACGAAAGCGGTGCCCTCGGAGAGGGCCAGCTCCACTCCCGCGTCGACGAGCCGTTCCCGCAGCGCCCCGTCAAGGTCCATAGACAGCGTCCACCAGGCTCCGTGTGCACCGTCCAGTGCCCGGCTCGGCTCGCCTGTGGATCCAGCCGCGGGGAGTGAGTTCAGTTCGCGGCCGGGCGTGAAGCGCGGCTCCCGCGCAATTGCGGCGAAGGCCCTCGGGCCCGGTGCGTGGGCGTCATAACCATCGGCTATCACGACGGGTCTTGGACCGGCAACGGGTCGGGCTTGCAAGGTGATTCACGCACGGACCGCCGAGAACAGCGGATCACCCGGCACAAGGAGCGGAACATGCGCAGGGTACGGCCGGTGGCCGGGGCGAGCAGCGGGCTCGGCCGGGCGAGCTTCGAAGCGGCGGTGCCCGCGGACGACATCGTGGTCGCCCCCGGGCTCCCGTCCCGCACACCCACCTTCGAGAACGTCTCAGGAGCGCCCTGATGAAATTCCTGCTCAAGCCCTCCCGGGTCACCCGCCCCGCGGGCTCGGCTCCGAAGGCGGCCCGAGGCGGATCCCCGGCGGTGCTCGGTGCCGCTCTGCTGGGCTTCTTCCTCATCTGCCTGGACGCGTTGATCGTCACCGTCGCGCTGCCCGGCATCGGCCGCAGCCTCGGCGGCGGCATGTCCGGCCTGCAATGGGTGGTGGACGGATACACGCTGGTCTTCGCCGCCCTGATGCTCTCCGCGGGCGCCCTCTCCGACCGCATCGGGGCCCGGCGGGCGTACGGCGGCGGCCTTGTGGCCTTCGCACTGGCCTCGGCCACGTGCGGACTCGCGCCGAGCCTCGGCGTGCTGGTGGCGGCGCGACTGGTCCAGGGAGGTGCGGCGGCGGTGATGATGCCCACGTCGTTGGCGCTGGTCCGGCAGGGCTTTGCCGACCAGGCGAAACGGGCTCGGGCGATCGCCGTCTGGACGGTGGGCGGCGCGGTCGCGGTGGCGGCCGGGCCGGTGCTCGGCGGAGCGCTCACCGCCTCCCTGGGCTGGCGGTGGATCTTCTTCGTCAATCTCCCGGCAGGCCTGCTCGCGCTCGCGCTGCTGGCCCGCGTGCCGGCCTCTCCACGGCTGTCCTCGCGGCTGGACGCGGCCGGGCAGGTGACGGCGATGGTCACGATGGGTGCGCTGACGTACGGCGTGATCGAGGGCGGCGCGGGGGGTTTCGGCCGGCCGTCGGTGGTGGCGTCGCTGCTGGTGGCCGCGGCCGCGGCAGGTGCCTTCCTCGCCGCGCAGGCCAAGGGCGCGCACCCGATGCTTCCACTGCCGCTGTTCCGCTCGCGGGTGGTGGCGGTCTCCTTGGTGGTCGGCTTCATGCTCAACGCCGCCTACTACGGCGGGGTGTTCGTCTTCAGTCTCTACCTGCAGCAGGAGCGCGGGCAGACCGCGTTGCACGCGGGCCTGCTGTTCATTCCGATGACGGCACTGGTCGCAGTGGTGAACCTGGCCTCGGCGAAGCTGGCCGAGCTGTTCGGCCCGCGCGTGCCGATGGTGGCGGGCCAACTGGTCGCAACCGCCGGGCTACTGGCACTGCTCACCGTCGGCGCGCACACCGGCGTATGGTCGGTGGCGGCGTTGATGGTGCCGGTCGGCCTCGGCGGGGCCCTGGCGGTCCCGGCCCTGACCGCTTTGCTGCTCGACGCCGTGCCCGGCGACCGAGCGGGCACCGCGTCAGCCGTGCTCAACACCGGCCGCCAGGTCGGCGGTGCGATCGCGGTGGCAGCCTTCGGGGCGCTGCTGTCGGGAGCGGACACGTTCCTGACCGGCATGCGGTGGAGCATGTCGCTCGCGGCGGCCGGACTCCTGCTGACGGCGGGCGCGACGCTGACGCTGCCCCGGGGAGGGCGCCGGGCCGCGAAGTCGTGAGCTGCGCGGGGGAGTTCGGCGCGGCTGAGTTCGGCCGCGGACCGCACCAGCCCTCCCGTCCCGCGAACAGGATCGTCTCCCTTCAAGCGGGACGGCACCTGCGCAGAGACGATCCGGCAAGAGCTGCGACCGGCAGGGACACCAGAGGTCCTAGCCGTCGATGTCGAGCGCCGTGCCGTACAGGCGGTCCACCTTCAACCGGATGACGACCCGGCGCTCGGTGACCAGCTGCTTCAGGAACGCGCCTTCGTCCTCCGGCTTCGAGGCTCGCCGGATCATCCCGAGCAGCTCCCGGCCCACGGCGTCGCCGGGAACGGCCGTGGCCTCGGAGACCTCGGCCTCGCCTTCGGCGACGGCGAACGACCACACGTCGCCGCCCTCACATGAAGCGCCGCACGCGGGTTGCGCCGCAGATGCCCGACCTTGACCCGGTCGGCCGTCGTCGAGAACCGCACCACGCGGGCTTCGGGGTCCCAGCTGTACACCATGGTGGTCAGGTGGGGATGGTCGCCGTGCGCGGCCTGGTGCGCGGCCCGGTCGAAGTCGTCCACGGCGTGCCCGTGTGCCGGCCACGCCGACGCGCCGGACGTCCTCAGTCACGTCCAGCACGGACTGGTCCGCGCTGGAGTCCAGCATGCGCGGTGTGCTGCTCCGGCCGGAGCAGGCCGCCTACGAACAAGCCCGGCTCCTGGTCGACCAGCGCTTCGACGACGTCCGCCCCCGGGCCATCGCCTACCCGGCCGACGTCCATGACGTCCGCGCGTGCGTGAACTTCGCCCGGTCCGGCCGCGTTCCCCCGGCGCTGCGCCCGGGTGGGCACAGCTACGCCGGTTACTCCACCGGCCCCGGACTGCCGCTCGGCCGGTGCCCCACCATCGGACTGGCCGGGGTCACCCTCGGCGGGGGGCTGAGCGCGTTCACCAGAGCATGGGGGCCGGCCTGCGACCGCCTGCGCGAGATCGAGATCGTCACCGCCGACGGCCGAATCCGCCAAGTGCGCCGTGGGTGGGTGCCGAGTGGGGCGCGGTGGCCGGCGAGCGAGGCACAGCGGTGTGCCCGGCCGGGGCGTGGGCGGGGGAGGCGGAGCACCCGAAGGACGGCGGTGCCGGCAGGGCTTCGGGCGCCGGGGCCGTACGCTGCAGCGGCCTGCGTCGGGCGAACCACAGCACGGCCACCGTGTACAGCGCGACGCCCGCGAGGTCGAGCATGACGGTGGGCAAGGTCGCGTCGGCGGCCGTCTCGTCGCTGCTCAAACCGTCGACGACCGCCGCCGACAGGCCGAAGGCCAGCAGGTTGTTGACCGCGTGCAGACCGATGGTCGCCTCCAGGCCACCGGTGCGGACGGTCAGCCAGCCGGCGAGCATGCCGAAGACGACGAGCTCGGCGAAGCCCCACAGCGTGCCCCAGCCGTGAGCGGCGGCGAAGACAACGGCCTGCGGCGCCACCGCACACCACGGTGAGCGGACGAAGGCACCTACGGACTGGAGCAGCCAGCCGCGGAAGAGGTACTCCTCGGCGGCCGACTGCAGAGGAACGAGGACGACGAGCATCGCCAGCGCGGGCAGGAACACCTCCCAGGCCGCCCACCCGGACGGCGCCACGTCCTGCCCCGGCAGCAGCAGCACGACTGCGCAGGACAGGGCGAGAACCGGCAGCGCCACCAGCACGCAGACCCCCAGCCACCGCCACCGCAGCCCGCCGGCGACCGACGACGCCGTACCTGCGGGCCGGCGGCAGATCCAGCCGACGGCGATCAGGACGAACGGTATGACGGATGCGAGCAGCAGCAGATCGATGGCCGTGTTCGTCACCGGCCCGAAGTCGACCAGGCCGTCCTGGTCCTCCGGACGGCCCCAGAGGTCCCCCAGTACGGTGGAGGCAAGGGTGATCACCCCCAGAGCCGTCGTCCATGCACCGACGATGAACAGCGTTCCCGTCACCGGCCGCCACCAGCGGTGCAGACGCGAGATGTGGGCAAGCCGGTGAAACGGGAGCGGCGGTGCGGAGGGCGGAGGCGCAGACATCATGGTCACAGCTTGTCCGGCAGGCCGGCCTCCGTCGTCGGCCGCCCGCACGATCTGCGCCTCTATCGCAAGGTAGAGATGGCCTTGTTCGGCGAGGCGGGAGGGCCGGGCGTCGTGCCGTCCGGCGGCGCCGTAGGCTCGAGCGGGACATGGAGAACGCACGCAACTGGCTGCTTCCCGCACTGCTCGCGGCGGGCGAGGCCCTCTGGCTGGGGACCGGGGCGGCTCGGGCGGCAGAAGCCGTGCCGGGGCCTGCGGGCACCTTCGGCGTGCTGTGCGGCCTGACCGTCCAGACGGTCGCCCTGGGCCATCGCCGCCGGACACCGGTAGGGGCACTGACGTGGACGGCGGCCGCTTCCGTCCTGGGACAGGTGTCCTGGCCGGACGGTTACCTCGGCATCGGCACGCTGGTCGCGCTGTACTCCCTCGCGGTCCACTGTCAGGCGTCCGTGACCCTGCGGGCGGTCGCGGCGGTGATCGGCGTGGAATGGCTGCTGTCCCTCGCCCGTGTCGGCCCACGGCCCGAGTTCGTGCTGGAGATGGCGCTCGCGACGGTCCTCTACGCGCTCTGCGCGGGCCTCGGCGAGGGGCGGCGGCAATGGCTGGCCGGACGGCTCACCGCGGCCCGGCGGCTGGCCGCCGCCGAGGACCGCAGACGGCGGGCGGCCGAGACCGAGCGCGAGCGTCTGGCTCGGGAACTGCACGATGTGAGTGCCCATCACCTGACGTCTGTCGTCGTCACCGTGGACGCCGCCCGCCGGCTCGGTGACAGCAGACCCGGCCTGCGGGCGGACGCCCTGGCGTTCGCAGAACGCACCGGCACCGAAACACTCACCGCCCTGCGGTGGTTGGCCGGCTTGCTCCAGGACGCGGACCGGCCCGAGCCGTCGCAGCCGATGACCGCGCGTATCGAGGCGCTTGTCGCCGACTTCGGCAGGCTGGGCCGCCCCATCAGCACGGAGATCGCCCCCGACCTGGCGGGCCGGGCGGCTGAGGCCGCTTGGGGCATCGTTCGCGAAGCCCTCACCAACGCGCTGCGCCACGCGCCCGGGACAGCGGTGCGGGTGCGCCTGCGGCGCACCGGCGGGCAGCTCGTACTGACGGTCGCCAACACCGCGCCACGTGCCACCGCCGCACCGCATCCGGCAACCGCTCTGGGATCGGGCCGGGGGCTCGACGGCATGCGGAGGCGGGCGGCTGCGGTCGGCGGACAACTGACCGCGAGCCCCGGTCCGGACGGCGGCTGGCAGGTGCGGGCGACGCTGCCCGACGACACCGGTCCGCGGCCCGCGACCGTTCCACGCCCACGCCGACGCCGCGACGCACTGCGCGGACAGCGCCTGTCCGAGGCAGCCCTCACCGCCACCGCCGCGGCCCTGCCACTGTTCGTCGCGCTCGCCGACATGGAGAACCGGGCGGGCGGCAGCCACCGAGGGGGCATCGGCGGCTTGGCCGTCCTCGCCATGCTGACCACTGCGCACGCAACTCCACTGCTGTGGCGGCGGCGCGCCCCCCGGGCCGGCCTCACCGGCGTACTGGCAGCGGCCTGGCTGTGGCCGCCGGCCGTCGCCTGCTCCCTCCTGCCCGCCTCGATGGCGCAGTTCCTGGCCGCAGGCCTCGTCACCGAAGCACTCGCGGTCCACGCTGTCGCCGTGTACGGACCCGCACCCCTCAGCACCTGGTCACTTCCCCTCGTGGCCTCGACTGCCTCGGCGGTGGTGCTGCCGGTCACGGCCGGTGCCGACGGGACACTCGGCGGCCTGCCCGCCTCGTGGACGTCGACCCTCGTCATGGCCGCGGTGACATGGGCCCTGCTGACACCGGCGTTCGTACTGCTGTGGACTGCCGGACTCGCCGTCCGGCGCCGTCGGCTGCGCGTGCTGGTGCGCGAGCACCACGCGCTCGCCAGTTCCGCGTGGCAGGCCGGGGTGGCGGCGGAGGCCGAACGACGGCGACTGGCGGCGAAACTACGCGAGGCGGTCCTGGACCGCACCGCCCTCGTGGCCGAACTCGCCCGCCGAGGACGGCTGGACGACATCGCCGACGCGGCACGTTCAGCCCTCGCCGCGATGCGTGAGCTGCTCCACAGCCTCGACGGAGCCGACCGTCCCGGTCAGCGGTTCGCACCGTCCCCCACCACCGCCGACCTCGGATCACTCTGCCACGGGCTGCGGGCGGCAGGACGAGACGTACGGCTGCGCGGCCTGGCCGACACGGCTTCGGAACTGCCGCCGACGGTGGCCTTGCTGGCGTACCGGATCGTGGCGTCCGCCCTCGACGCCGGTGACCCGGGACCGGCTCGGGTCACGCTCCGGCGGCGCCGCGGCACCCTGCACATCACGGTCTCGGGAGTACCTCTCGCGGTCACCGGTCCGGTCGCGGAACGCCTGCGGGTGCAGGCCGACGCGGGGGAGGGGCGCATCACCTTCGCTCCGACCGGTACCGTACGAGTGTCACTGCCTGCCTCACCACATCGACCCTGGGCCCAGGAGGTGCCGCCGTCACCACACACGTAATGGTCGTCGACGACCAGTCGGTGGTCCGCGCCGGTTTTGCGGCCATGGTGGATGCCGAACCCGACCTGGCTGTCGTGGCGGAGGCGGGAGACGGGGCGTCGGCAGTGGAACTCGCGGCGGCCCACGCACCCGATCTCGTCCTGATGGACATCCGCATGCCCGGCATGGACGGGCTCACCGCCACCCGTTTCATCACCGCGCTGGAGACCCGGCCCAAGGTGCTGGTGCTCACGACCTTCGATCTGGACGAGTACGTGTACGAGGCGCTGCGCGCCGGTGCGTCCGGCTTCCTGCTCAAGGACGCTCAGCCGGAGGAACTGATGAGCGCCATCCGGGTGGTGGCCGCCGGTGACGGCATCCTCGCCCCTGGTGTCACCCGTCGGCTCATCGACACCTTCGCCCAGGTCGCACCGTTGCCGTCCCGGACCCCCGAGCCCCTGACCCGGCTCACCCCGCGCGAGCGCCAGGTGCTCCTGCACATCGCCTCGGGCATGACCAACGCCGAGATCGGCGCCGAACTCGGCGTGGCCACGGGCACGGTCAAGACCCATGTGAACGCGCTGCTGGCCAAACTCGGGCTGCGCGACCGGGTCCAGGCGACGATCCTGGCGTACGAGAGCGGTCTGGTCCGTCCCGGCGGCCCGCCCGCGGTGTGACCCGGGCGGGCCGGCACGGCTGGGCGGGGCACCCGGCGCCGGCCGGCCCCTTGTCTGCGTCCGGTACCGGCGCCGGTGCGCATCGAACCCGCGCTCCCGTGCACGCCGGAATGGGGGATGCTGCGTGAGGAACTCCAAGCGGCAGGCGTCGAGTTGGTGGTTTCTCCCAATGGGGGCGACCGCCGGTCGCTGACTAGCGTCGGGTCCTGGAATCGCCGGGTGTGCCGCCTGGGTGTGCTGTGCCACGGGTCCCTGCCCGGCCTGTCGGAAGTGAGAGCGAGCGTGACGAGCGCAACGGGCAAGCTGGGACACGCGTTGCGAGCGGGCGGAGTGACGCCGGTCCTGGCGGCCGCTTTCCTCTGGGGCACGGTCGGACCGGCCCAGATCCTGGCCCACAGCAGTGCGACGCCGGCGGCGATCGGCGCATGCCGGATGCTCCTGGGGGGCCTGGTCCTGGGGTTGATCACGGCGCGGCCGGCCGGCGTCCGTTCCCTGTGGCGGCCGGGCCGCCGTGGATGGATGGCGGTGAGTGTCCTGGTCACCGCGGCCTTCCAGGTGTGTTTCCTGGAAGCGGTGGACCGTGAGGGCGCCGCCCTGGCCACCGCCGTCACCTTCGGCACCGTCCCGGTCGTGTCCGGGCTGTGCGGGCGGGCGCTGGCCGGCGAACGGCTCGGCGGGGCGTGGGCCTGCGGCACCGTGTGCGCCGTCGCCGGTATAGCCCTGCTCCTGCTACCCGCCGACGGGCAATCGGCTGACAGCACGGGTGTGCTTCTCGGGGCAGTGGCCGGGGCCAGTTTCGGTGTGTACATAGCGGCGACCAAACAGCTCGGACAACGCGGAGCGGACACCGCTGCGGCCGCCCCGGTGAGTGTCTTCGGCGCCGGAGTCCTCGCGCTGCCGTGGGTGCCGGCCGGCCCGGACGGGCTCGCCGAGCCACGGGCGCTGCTCCTGATCGCCTGGCTGGCCCTCGGTACGACAACGCTGGGGTACCTGCTGTTCACCTGGGGCGTGACCCGGATCAGCGGGGCGACGGCCGGAACGCTCAGCCTGGCCGAGCCACTGGTCGCCACCGTGCTCGGGGTACTGCTGCTGGGGGAACGGCCGGGTGCGCCGGCAGTGGCAGGCTCGGCGCTGCTGCTCGGTGGGCTGGTCCTGGTCTCGCTGCCCGCCCGGCGCCCGCCCCCTCCGCGGTGACAGCCGCCGACCGCCGGCGGTGACCGCGGCCGGCCCGGGCGGCAGTGCCGGTCCCGGGCGACAGGACCGGCCCCGAACGGTGCGGGTGACCCGCCGCCGGGCGGTCCGGCGTACGGCCTCGCCCCTGCGTCCCCCGGACGCGGCCGATGTGGCCGACGAAGCCGACGAAGCCGAGGCGGGGGCCGTGGGGCTGTGGAGCGCCGCTCAGCGGTCCTGGTAGGAGGACATCGCCTCGTTCACCCGGCTGGAGAAGAACAGCGGCCCGATGGCGTCCGCCCAGGCCATCCCCTCCGGTGTCAGGCGCAGCAGGCCGCCGTCCCGGTCCAGCCAGCCGCGCTCGCCGAGGAGGGCGAACTGGGCGGGGAAGTCGTCCTGCGGCAGGGAGCCGAACCGGCCGCGGTAGAGCTCCGTGTGCAGGCCCTCCGCCTCCAGCAGCATGCTGAGGACGGACATACGGCGGCGTTCGTCGTCGTCCATGCGGAAGGACCACTGCGTGCGCCGGAACTCGTCCGTGGGTGTCGCGATGTAGTCGTCGATGATGCGCCTGACCTCCGGCACCGCGACAGCGTAGTCGGTCGTGTAGTGCAGGTCCGTGGTGAAGGACCGGGCGCCGACCCCCAGGCCCACCATCCCGGCCTGCTGGTTGTACTCGCTGATGCTGCTGTCACCGGCCGCTTCGACGGCGGCGGTGCCGATCCGGCTGAAGACCCGCATGGACGTCTGCCGGTAGCCGGCGGCGAGCAGGTGGTCGCGGCCGAAGCGGTACAGCCCGAGCCGCTGCTCGTCCCAGTCGGCGGTGCTCTTGTCGTGGCGGTCCATGAGCCCGGTCAGCGGCCTGACGTAGAGCGGGTAGAGGTATATCTCCTCGGGCTCCCAGCTGAGCGCCGCGTCCAGCGACACCTTGAAGCTCTGCTCCGTCTGACCGTCGATGCCGTAGATGAGGTCGATGTTGAGGATCGGGAAGGCGGCCTCCTTCAGCCGGGTGAGGGCTGCTTCCACCTCCTCCCGCTTCTGCGGCCGGACAGCGGCCCGTGCCTCCGCCTCGACGAAGCTCTGCACGCCGATGCTGAGCCGAGTGGCGCCGCGCTCGGCCAGGACGGCGAGGCGGTCGGGGGTGGCGGTGGCCGGAGAGGTCTCCACCGACCAGGGGATCGCGCCGAGGTCCGCGCCCATCACGTTCTCGCAGATGTCGCAGAGCCTGGCCAGCTCGTCCGCCGTGAGATACGTGGGCGTGCCGCCGCCGAACGCCGCCAGGGTGAAGCGCGGATCGCCGTTGGCCTCCAGCGCCTGCCGTGTCGCGCCTGCCTGCCGCTCCAGCGTGCTCAGGAACGCACGGGTCACGTCCTCGGGCGCGCCGGTGCGGGTGAAGAGGTTGCAGAAGCCGCAGCGCATCTCGCAGAACGGGATGTGCACGTAGAGGGAGAGCGAGTCGAGCCGTTCACCTGCCCACACGTCGGTCAGCAGGGGGCGGTCCGCTTCCAGCCGGTACGCCTTCTGGTGCGGGTAGGCGTACACGTACTGGTGGTACGGCGTCGTCGGCCCGTCGGGGACGGAGCGGGAGATGTGAAGGGGTAACGAGGTCGCCACTGAGCGATGCTTCCTTCCGGAGTTCGATCACGTTCGCAGGTCGCGCCGTGTAGCAGCTTGGTGGACGCAGGGTTACTGGCGACATGGGGCGAAGCGCCAAAGTAAATGGCCTCCCCTTTACCCAAGTTGGCGTCTTCAGCGACTTGCGGTGGCCCCGCGGGCATGACATGGGCGCCACCGGGACCAGGGCAGCAGTCCGTCACCCCCTGGAATCGGCGCCCCGCATGGGATACCTATGTCGCCCATGAAGCGACTTCTCTTGGCCGCCGGCGGCGGTGGTGACGCCATCACGACCGCCATGGTGCACGGCGCCCTCCACGGGCCCCACGAGCCCGCGCTGATCCTCACCTACGCCTGGGAGCGGCTGGTCGTCGACCCGGTGCCCGGCCCGCGCCGGCCGTCCGACTTCACCGGCACCGTCCCCGCGGGCCCCACGCTGCGGTTGGTCACCCCCGACTCCGCGCCCCGACCGCCCGCCGGGTCGCTTCTGCCCCGCCTCGCGGCCGACCTGCGGCCCGAACTGGGACTGCTGGACCCCCACGGAGGGGCGGTGGGGCTCGCGCGGCAGATCGGGGAGGCCGCCGCTCACTGCGGCGTCGATCACGTCGACGTGGTCGACGTAGGGGGTGACGTCCTGGCGCGGGGCACCGAGCCCACCCTCCGCAGTCCGCTGGGCGACGCCCTCGCGCTCGCCGCCTGCGCCCGCGCCGGGATCTCCGCCTCGGTGCACGTGGCCGGTCCCGGGCTCGACTCGGAGGTCCCGGAAGCCGCGCTGCTGCCTCTGCTCGGCAGCCCCTGGCACACCCTGACCGCTGCCGACACCGAGCCGGTGCGGCGCGTCTTCGACTGGCACCCCTCGGAGGCGAGCGCCCTGCTGGTCGCGGCGGCCCGGGGCATCCGAGGCGTCTGCGGGACACGTGATGCGCCGCGGCCGGTCACCCTGACCGAGGCCAGCCCCAACGTCTACCGGCTCACCCTGGACCGGTCCCTGGAGATCAACGCGCTGGCGGGAGCCCTCGCCGCAAGCGCCGACCTGCACGAGGCGGAGCAGGCGAGTCTGCGGGTGTGCGGGTTCTCCGAGATAGCCCGAGAGCGGGCCCGCGCCGCCCGGCTTCGCGCGCCCGCCGCCACACAGGCCGCGACGCGGGTCGCACCCGCCCCGGCCGAACACCTCTCCGTGGCCGAGCGCTTCGCTCAGTGGGAGCGGCGGACGGCGCGCAGCGGCATCGCCTACGTCACCACCCGCCGCATCGCCGAGGAACTGACCCTGGACCAGGCCCAACTGGCGCAACTGCGACGGCATCTCGGCACGGCTCGACCGGCCCGGCACATCCCGCCGCTGTGGCGCCTGGCCCCGACCGGGCGGTGAGGGCGGCGAAGCGGCGCCCAGAGCCCGAGTTCCGTCCGCCGGCCGCGGGTGTCACGCCCGGGCGGCGGGCGTGCTCGCGCAACTCGGCCGGAGGGCGGCCGGTCGGGCGCGGTCGGCCGTCCCGCTCCCCCCGCTGGCCTCCCGGAGGCACGGGAGGACTGCTTTCACAGCCGGGCAGGGTGTGCCTTCATTCCCGGTGACCGGCGGTCGTGAGGGTGCCCTCGATGAGGTCGCGCAACTGGGAGCGGGCGGTGATGCCCAGCTTGGGGAAGCTGCGGTAGAGGTGTGAGCCGACCGTGCGCGGGGAGAGGAAGAGCTTCTCGCCGATCTCGCGGTTGGTCAGCCCGCGGGCGGCGAGCCTGATGATCTGCTGCTGTTGCGGCGAGAGTTCCGCGAGCGCGTCGGGGGCCGTGTCCGTGACGTCGAGGCCGGCGGCGCGCGATTCGGCTCGCGCGCGCTCGATCCAGGGGCGGGCGCCCAGACGCCGGAAGGTCTCCAGGGCCTCGGTGAGCGGCGCCCGCGCCTCTGCGATGCGCCGACGGCGCCGCAGCCACTCGGCGAGGTCGAGCAGGCTCTGGGCGCGTTCGAAGGGCCAGTGCTCGAGCACCGGGTCGGCCAGGGCAGTCCGGAAGTGCGGTTCGGCATCCTCGGGGTCGGCCAGCAGGCCACGGGCCCGGCTGATCAGTGCGTGCAGCCGGGGTGAGGTGCCCTCGCCGAGCGATCGTGCGCAACGCTCGACGATCGCTGCGGCTTCCTCCCGGTGGCCGCAGCGCACGGCCGCTGCGGCGAGATCCGCGACGGCAGGGTAGGAGGCGTGGTAGTGCACGGGCGCGCCCTGCGCCGTGAAGACCGTGCGGAGCTGCTCGTAGGCGGTCTCGTACGCGCCCTCCGCGGCGGCCGCGGCACCGAGCGCACGACGGGCATAGACGAGGACCGAGCGGCTTTCCAGCGGATCGACCAGGGCCAGTGCCTCCTCGGCCCGGGCGCGGGCCGCCGCCGCGTCCCCCCGGTAGGCCAGCACGGTGGCATCCACCGTGGCCACGCAGGCCACGGCGTGGTCGAGGCCGGCCGCACGGCCCACCGCGGCGGTGCGGGCGCAGGCCTCGCGGGCCTCGTCCCACCGTCCTCGTTCCACATACGCCCAGGCGACCGCGCCACCCAGCCCGTGCGGCAGCACCCCCTGCTCCCGCCAGCGGTCGAAGGCCCCGTCGAAGGCCCGGACGGCCTGCGGGGTCTCGTCCAGCAGCCACGCCATGATCCCGACGGCGGTGAGCTGCTCCGGGCGGGTGTCAGCCTCGGCGGCCAACCACGGGAGCAGGGACACGAGTTCGGCCCGGTCGGCGAAGGGATCCGTCACGGCTCGCGCCCAGCTGCGCGAGCCCGTGGATGCCGCGCCCTCGGGAATACGGGCCAGGATGTCCTGGACACGGTGGCGCTGGGTGTCCTCTCCGGAGTAGAAGCGGACCACGGCGGCGCCGGCCAGGAGATCGAGTGCGGCGGCGGGCTGATGGTCCGCCAACTGCTCAGCGGCTGCGGTCAGCCGGGAGAAAACCGCGGCGTGGCGCGCGGTCAGGACCGCCAGCCGTCCGCTCTGCACGGCCGCGGACGCCAGCAGAGCCGGGTCGTCGGTGCGGTCGCGTGCCGCGGCGGTCAGTTCCTCGACCCAGGGGAGGTTCCCTGTGAACACGGCCGCTGACGCGGCTTCGACCAGCAGCCGGGCGCTTTCCTCGCGCCGCGGTGCGAGTTCCGCCGCGCGCTGCAGCGCCTTGGCCGCCGCCGCATGGCCCCCGCGCCGACGGGCCCGGCCGGCGGTCCGCTCGAGCTCCGCCGACACGGCCGCGTCCGGGCTCGCGCAGGCGGCGGCCAGGTGCCAGGCACGCCGGTCCGGTTCGAGCCGCAGCAGCTCGGCGAGCGCGAGGTGCGCCTCGCGCCGGGCCCCCGAGGACGCGGCGTGATACACGGCGGAGCGCACCAGCGGGTGGCGGAATTGGAGGACCTGGCCGGCCCGCCGGACCAGCCCGGCCCGCGAGGCGGGCAGCCAGACGTCGTCCGCGGCCTGCGGCAGCCCGGCAGCGACGGCGACCGCGGAGTCCACGCTGTCCATCGCGGCCAGGAGCAGCAGGGCGTGTGCCGTGGCAGCGGGGAGGCCGTGCACACGGCCGGCGAAGATCCCCTCGAGGCGATCGGTGACCGGGAGCGGCCCCGCGGCCGGCGCGACCCGATCCGTGTCCTGGGCGGTGGCCGTCCTCGTCAGTTCCACCAGTGCCAGCGGGTTGCCGCCCGCCTGGTCGAGGATCCGTGCCCGGATACTGCCGGTGGGGCTCGTCGGCTGCAGGTCCAGCAGCCGCTCGGCCGCGGCGTTGCCGAGCGGCCCCAGGGCGAGCGTCGGCGCATGACCGTCGAACCCGGGGAGGGGATCGCCGCCGCGGGCCGCGATCAGCATCGTGACCGGTTCGCCTTCCAGCCTTCTGGCGGCGAAGGCCAGTGCGTCCAGGGAAGCACGGTCGAACCACTGCGCGTCGTCGAGCACCACGAGCACGGGCCGTCCGTCGCCGAGGGCCGACAGCAGGCTCAGCACGCCGACTCCGATCAGCATGAGATCGGGCGGGCCCGACTGCCGGAGCGCGCCCGGCCCCGTACCGAAGGCGTCCTGGATCGCTGTGCGCTGCCTCTGCGGCAGTCGGTCCACCTCGGCCGACACCGGCCGCAGCAACTGGTGCAGGGCGGAGAACGCAAGGCTCGACTCCGACTCGCTGCCCTCGGCCCGCAGTACGCGAGCGCCACTGGCTGCGGCCCGGCGAACCGCACGGTCCAGCAGTGCGCTCTTCCCCGTCCCCATGCCGCCGACCAGCATCAGCACCGGATCGGCCGACGCCGAGTCCACCACCCGGAAGAGGCGTGCCAGCTCGGTCTCCCGGCCGACCAACGGTTCCCCCGAACCCGGCTCCGGTCTCGTGACCGCGCCGAGGTCGCCTGTGTGCTCGTCCACGGGGTCCGTCTCCAGGGATTGTGGCTCTTCGAACGGGAGCCGCCTTGCCATGCCCCACCCAGGCTACAAGCGACCGCCCCTGGCCGAGCTGCGCGCGCGGGTGCAGTCACGTGACGCGGGTGCAGTCACGTGACGGATACCCCGCCCGCCGAGCCCGCTCGTACGGTTCAGGAAATCCCCCGAATTCCCCAGGACACCCCATGAACCACATCACGCTCGGTAATGTTGAAATCACCCGGGTATGGGAATACTTCGGCTCCGTCGAGATGACGCCCGACACCTTTTTCCCGGAAAGCCCCAAAGACGTGTGGGACGACGGCGCCTCCTGGCTGACCCCGCATTTCCTGGATCCCCACACCAACCTCGTCAATTCCGCGATCCAGACCTGGCTGCTGCGCAGCGGGGGCAGGACCATCCTCGTCGACACCGGCGTCGGCAATCACAAGGAACGCCCTTACGCTCCGGTCTGGAGCCACCTCAAGACTGATTTCCTGGCCGATCTCGCCCGGGCCGGAGTCGAGCCCGAGGACGTGGACATCGTGATCAACACGCATCTCCACGTCGATCACGTCGGCTGGAACACATACCTGGACGGCCGGCAATGGGTGCCCACTTTCCCCAACGCCACCTATCTGATGCCGAAGGACGACTTCGATTTCTGGAATCCGGAGAACGGCCACGAACCGCTGCTCGGCCGGGGCAACCAGAACGTCTTCGAGGACAGCGTGGCCCCGGTGCACCAGGCCGGGCAGACGCTGCTGTGGGAGAACAGTCACCAGATCGACGCCGATCTGCGCCTGGACGCGGCCCCCGGACACACCCCGGGCTCCTCCGTCCTGACCCTCACCTCCGGGACGGACCGCGCGGTGTTCGTCGGCGACCTGCTGCACAGCCCCGTGCAGATCCTCGAACCGGACGCCAACAGCTGCTTCTGCGAGGACCCCGCGGGCGCCCGCGCCACGCGCCGCAAGGTACTCGGGTGGGCGGCCGACAACAACGCCCTCGTGATCCCCGCGCACCTGGGCGGCCACGGCGCGGCCGAAGTGACGCGTGAGGGCGGCAAGTTCGCCGTCAAGGGCTGGGCGCCCTTCGCGCCGTACACCGAGCAGGCCTGAGACCCTACGGAAAGACACCACCGTGAACCACCACCCCGACCCCGTCGTGAACACGGCGCAGGGAGCAGTCCGCGGCCTGCGCCGACCCGACACCACCGCCTTCGTGAACATCCCCTACGCCGCGCCGCCCCGCGGCGCCGGCCGGTTCGCGCCGCCGCGGCCGCACGAGCCGTGGCACGGCGTACGGGACGCCACCGTGCCGGGGCCCAACGCACCGCAGTCCGAGCGCAGGCTCGGCAGGGTGGACATGTCCCCCTACTTCGGGCCCGGTTGGGTCCGGGGCGAGGACTACCTCACCGTCAACGTCTTCACCCCCGAAGCCGCCGCCGGCGCCGGCCTCCCGGTCATGGTGTTCGTCCACGGCGGCGGATTCGTCGCCGGATCGACACGGTCCGCGCTCTACGACGGCTCCTCCTTCGCACGCGACGGGGTCGTCCTCGTCACCCTCAACTACCGGCTGGGCGTCGCCGGGTTCCTCGACCTCCCCGGCGCTCCCGCCAACCGCGGCATGCTCGACGTCGTCGCCGCGCTGCGCTGGGTGCGGGAGAACATCGCCGCCTTCGGCGGTGACCCGCACAACGTCACCCTCTTCGGCCAGTCCGCCGGAGCGACCGTCGTCGGCGGCGTCCTCGCCACCCCACATGCCGCGGGCCTCTTCCGACGGGCGATCGTCCAGAGCGGCAGCGGCCTGGGGGCGTTCACCGCCGAGCAGGCCGCCCGCGTCACCCGGGCGGCGGCCCAGGCCCTCGGCACCGCCCCCCATGCCGACGCCTTCGCGGAGATCTCCGACGAGCGCCTGGTCGAGGCCGCGTCCCGGCTCGCCGGCATCGACCTGCGGACCGAGACCCGTCACGACCCGCTGATCGGACTGAGCCCCTTCAGCCTCGTCCTCGACACCCAGCCCGCCGCATCGCTCGCCGCCGGCCTCGGCTCCGACGTCGACCTGCTGATCGGGACCAACACCGAGGAGGGCAACCTCTACCTGGTCCCGGTGGACAAGTACGCCACCTCGACCGCCGCCGACGTCGACGACGCCGCGGCGCGCTCCCACCCCGATCCGGCACAACTCGTCGACGCCTACCGCAAGGCACGCCCCGAGGCGTCTTCCGGCGAACTGCTCTCCGCCATCATGGGCGACGCACTGTTCGGCGCGGGAAGCCGGGCGCTGGCCGACGCCCATGCCGCCCGTCCCCGGTGCGCCACCTACGCCTACGAGTTCGCCTGGCGCTCCCAGGCCCTGGACGGGCAGCTCGGCGCCACCCACGCGGTCGAGCTGCCCTTCGTCTTCGACCTCGCACACCTCTCCCGACTGCACGGCCCCGCCGCCCTGCTCGGCCCCGACAACCCCCCCGCGGATCTCGCCGCCCGCATGCACCAGACCTGGATCCGGTTCGCCACGACCGGCAACCCCGGCTGGGACCCGTACGACACCCGGCGCAGGGCCACCATGCGCATCGGCACCGAGTGGACCCAGGTCGACGACCCCCGCAGCCAGGAACGACAGGCCTGGAGCCGACTGCTCGGGTCTGCCGTGCCTGCCCACCCCCTTCGAGGAACACCATGACCAGAACCGTCATCACCAGCGACCACGCCCCCGCCCTGCCGGCCCCCCTGTCCCAAGGCATCCGCAAGGGACCCGTCCTGCAGGTCTCCGGGCAGCTCCCGCTCGACCCGGACACGGGCGAGGTCGTCGGCACCACGGTCGCCGAGCAGACCGCACAGACCCTGCGCAACGTCACCGCCGTGCTCCGGGCGGGCGGCGCGGGCCCGGAGGACGTCGTGATGCTGCGCGTGTATCTCACCGACCCCGCCCACCTGGCCGAGATGAACGAGGCCTACGCCACCGCCGTCCAAGAGCCCTTCCCCGCCCGGACCACCGTCTACATGCGGCTTCCCCCGGGACTTCTCGTCGAGATGGACGCCCTGGCAGTGCTGGAGGACTGACCAGACCCGGCGGTCGTACGGGCCACGCCTGACCGGAGCCTGCCCGTCCTCCCGGCTCCCCGTGCGGAGGCGTCCGAGTCGGCTCCGGCTCCCCGGAAGCGGACCGGGCCGTCCGCGACGGCGGCGGGAGGTGTGCCACCGCAGGCCCCTTGCTCCGCCCCCGCAGGGCCGGGCCCCGGCCACCCCTGAGG